>CAYPCK010000165.1:0-5763 GCA_964409185.1 uncultured Anaerolinea sp.
AAATCCGCGCCCCTCCGCCGAAACCCGGTCGGACAGGTATCCGTACCCGGCGCGGAAGTGCAACAGGTTGTCTTCCGGACTGACCAGCATGATGGTCCCCTGTTCGGCGCCCACGGCATCGTTGAGCAGGGCAAGGGTTCGATTCAACGCGCGGTCCAAGTCAAGGCTCGAAGAGACCTCGGTCGGGATGCGCAATAAGGTTTCGGTGTTCTGTTGTTCGCGCTGTAACTGCGCCGTGCGGTCGATCACGCGGCGCTCAAGTTCCTCGGCGAGGCGCTGGGTTTCCTTGAACAGGCGTCCATTCTGAATGGCGACAACCGCCTGGTTTGCCAGCGTGCTCAGGATCTGCGAGTCTTCCTCGGTGTACACTTTCGGTTGATAACTTTGCGCGGATAACATGCCCACGGTCTTGCCGCCCAACGTCATTGGCACGGCGAGAATTGAAACCGGCACGTCAGGCTTGCCGTACGTGACGGCGCCCAATTCATCCACTTTTTCACGGTCATGCAAAAGCAAGGGCATTCCCGTTGAAATCACGTGACCGCTCAATCCCTGCGAACGCGAGATGCGCGTGACCGGCGCCCGGACATTTCCATCCACCAGATACACGCCCTCGATCTCATTCGATTCGGCATCGAGCAGGCTGATGACAAATGATTCGACCGGCATCAATTGCTGGGCGGCTTTATGCACGGCGGTGTAGATCTGTTCCGGGTCGAGGCTGGCGCCCACTTCGTAACTTGCCTTGTTCAAAATCGAGAAGCGCTCCGCCGTCAGGACTGTGGATTGGAACAGCCGCGCATTTTCAAGGGCAATGGATGCCTGGTTCGTCAATGTGCGCGCCAATTCCAATTCGGTCACGCTGAAGCGTATGGATTCACCCTGATGGACGAAGATCAACGCCCGCAGGTTTGCGCCGCTGATCAAAGGGAGGATCAACAATGCCTTCGTCCGAGCGCCGAGGAATCCGAGTAAAGGAGCCAGATCAGGTTCGTTTTCGACCGAATCTGTGGTGAATACGCCGAGCGATTCCTTCAAGCGATGGAAGATCGGCGCATCCGGCAGTTTGGCTGGCAGTTTGGATTTCGAGCGGGGCAGGTCGTATTTGAGCATGGGGTTGCCGCGCTCGAACGCTACGACAGAGACTCGCGGCGTCAGCATGGCATCCAACAATTCCTGGGCGGTCAGTTGGAAGATCCGGCTTTCATCGAGCAACCCGCTCAACGCGGACGAGAAACGGTTGAGCAAGCCAAGGCGTTCGGACCGTTCGTCCAACTCGGTGGCGCGGCTGATGCTTTCTTCGAACAGGCGGGCATTCTCCAGCGCAACCGCGGCTTGCGAAGAAAATGTCTTTCCAACCTGCATGTGGTCGCGCGTATAAAAATATGCCTGCCATTTTTCGAGCGCCAGCACGCCGATCACTTCATTCTTCGAGATCAAGGGCATGCCCAGCCATGAGAGGCGCGGGGCTTCCAATGCCGGGAAACGCGCATCTTGCCGGACATCGCCCACCAGAATTCCCTGCCCGGTGCGAATCATCTCTTTGAACAATCCACTATCTTCCACGGCAACAGTCAACCCCAGGCGACGCTCGGTATCCGGGAATCCTTTTGCGGCTGCCACTGTGAGTTTGTCTCGATCCCGCAACCATAATGCGGCTGTATCGTAGGGGATGACCGGTTCGAGTTGGTGGAGGAGCGATGCGATCAGTTCGTTCCGTTGCAGGCTGGAAGCCAATGAGGTTGCCGCGTCGGTGAGCGCCTCGAGTTGGGTGGCGCGTTCCTGCGTGGTGCGGACCAACCGCACGTTTTGCAGAGACAACCCAACTTGCTGCGAGAGCGAAAGAAGTAACGCCTCGTCTTCCGGCGTGAAGGCGGCGGGTGTATTGAAATTATCCAGCACAAGCACGCCCACCGGCTGGTCGCCGGATTGGATCGGGATGAGCAGGCTGGAAACCGGCAGTCGTCCGCCTGTGGCTTGACGGTAAAGTAACTGGCTTTCGGTGGAGAACAAATAATCGCGGGTAAATTGCACCTCATCCACCCGCAGGGCTTTTCTGGATTCGAATACCTGACCCGGCAACGACTCGCCCGGATGATACAGGATTCGCTTCATCGTTTCGTTATCGGCATACCCGGCGACCGCATGCGGATACAACTGGTTGGTTTGTTCATCCCAAACCAACACCACACCAGCATGCGCGGACGGCAGGGCGCGGCGCGCGCTATCGAGCAAGGCGCGCACGATGCGCTCCGATTCCAATCCGCGCAACTGGCGGCTGAAATCGAGGAGCAAGTTCACTTCCTGCAGTCGTTTACGCGTTTCGTTGAGCAGAGATATGTTTTGCAGGATGACCGACGTTTGCCGCGCGATCTGGTTGTAGACCTGCCGGTCTTCGTCGGTGAACGCGGGCATCGGTTCGCGGCTGACCGCCAGCATGCCGGCGACGGTGCGTTTATCGATCTTGATCGGGAGGCAGATGGCCGACTTTGCCTGAAGCGCGGTTAAGAGCGGCGTCTCGCGCCAATCGAGGTTTTCATCGAGGTTAGGAATCAGGATCGTCTCGCCCGTTTGCAGGCAGACGCGAAGGGGGTTGCGTTGACCAAACAAGGCTTCCGGGTTAGTGGCTCGTGTGACATTGCCCAACACCGCCATCAGCCGCGGACCTTCGTTTGCCGCTTCGGCAATCAGCGCCACCGACATTCCAAGTTGCGTGAGAGTTTCGCGCCCAAGCGCCTGTAGCGCCGACGAGGCATCCAATTGACGGCTGACCGATTCAGTGATCGCCAACCCCGCGCGGACGCGCTGCCCGCGGTGGTCGAGGTTGTGGATGGCAATCGTCTGGTCGAGGTCTTTGCGCAAGAGAATGGGAAGGTCTTTTTGTGTCAGATTGATGAATCGTTCCTGACGATCCAGCCCGAATTTAAGCGAATCAACCTTCGCACGCAACTCGGAAAATTTCCGATGGTTCAAAATGGCAATGGATGCATGCGAGGCAAAGACTTCGAGCGCTTCGATCGTGGCGCGGTCGGGGCGCAAGCCGTTGCGCGGTGAATCCAGGCTGATGATGCCCAACGGCTTTCCCGTTTCATCTTCGAGCGGCACAATCAGCGTATCGTCGGGGTCCCATGCATTGACGGGTTTCTCAGCCGGCGATGTGGAAGCCAGGGTCACAAATTGAATATCGCCGGGAATGATCGGCGATTGATCAACGGGAATGAAATAGGACCGGCTGACGAGAAACTGCGGTTTCAACATTTGCTGTAAACTCACCAGTGGTTGTTTTCGCGCCAGAAGATCGTTGAGCATTTCGGGCGGAAGCCCAACGCCGGTGATGCGCTTCAGCAAGCCGGTCTCCGGCTCGACGATGCTGACGAGGGCGGTTTCGAATGGGGTGGCTTCGCACATCCCGGCAAGGATGACGCGCAGGGTTTGATCGAGCGGGAGTTCAAAGTTCAACCCGCCCGCCACTTCCGTCAGGCGGGAGAGGGTAGCGGCGCGCCGGCGCAGGGCATCCACGGTTTCGCGTTGTTTTTGGAAGCGTTCCACATTCCCGATCGCCACAGCGGCTTGCGAGGCAAGCGTTTGGGCGATCTCCAGGGATTCCGCATCGAAGAACGATTGTTGGCTGGAATGCAGGTGCATCAAGCCGACGGTCTTTTCCTGGTTGAGGATGGGCACGATCAAGGCGGAGATCACCCCATCGTGGATGGGGTTCTTCCCGTTCTCGGTGTAATCTGCGACAATTTGAGGCTGGCCCGCCTCGATCACTTGCTGTTCAATAAGCGG
This sequence comes from uncultured Anaerolinea sp., assembly GCA_964409185.1. Classification (GTDB taxonomy): domain Bacteria; phylum Chloroflexota; class Anaerolineae; order Anaerolineales; family Villigracilaceae; genus Defluviilinea. The sequence goes on from CAYPCK010000165.1 coordinate 3,790, forward strand.
GAAGGTGGAAGGGAGGGGACAGCCGATGGATAGCGAAACAGGCGGAGGGGAGATGGAAGCGGTCGAGTCGAACAGAAGGATGGTGCCGCATTCGGCGCGCGTCACCCGCAGGGCTTCGTCGCGCACCGCCTCCAGCAACGGTTGGAGATCCTGGGTGGTGTTGAGTTCACGGCTGACCCGTGAAAGCGAGGAGAGTTGTTCCACGCGGCGGCGAAGGTTCTCGTCGGTCTGCGAGGAGCGCGATTCGTCTTCGATGGCGTCTCCCAGTTGGCCCGCGGCGGCGAGCGCGATCTCAAGATCGTAATTCCCGAAGAAGTCGGTTTTGCGGCTCCCGAGGATCAATTCGCCCAGACTCTTCTCACGAATCGACACAGGCACGATGAGCACAGATTCCATTTGAAGGCTGGAGAAGAGCGGCAGGTACCCCGGTGAAACATTCCGTTCGAGACTTAACCTCCCGGTGGAAACGGGTTTTCGACTCCCGGCAACGGTGGAACGATACGGCACGCCTTCCGCATGAAGGCGCAGCAACGGGCTTTTCGATTCGGTGGACACCCCAAACACCGAATTTTCATGCAATTGCAAGCCGCCTGTTTTCTTATCTTCGAGGAACAGCGCCGCAAGGTCGCAGCGGAGCAGGCGCGCCAGTTCATCGATGGACAACTTTACAATCTCGTCCAAACCGGCGGCGGAGGTGGAAATGTTTGCGATGCGGCGTAAGCCATCCGAGCGGATGGCTCGCTGGCGCGTGCGTTCGACCACGAAGGAATTATGAATGATGCCCGCCGCCTGGCTGGCGACGGTTTCAATCAGGCGTAATTCCGTTTCGGAGAATTCCACAGACGCCTGTTTGTGATTCGAGATCTGCACATACCCGACGAACTGGTCCCCAGCCAGCATGGGCGCGAGCACCGATTCGCGCAGGCTGGCGGCTTGGGCGATGGTTTGAAGCCCGAGTTCACTCCACGTCCGGTCGTCGGCGGCGTTCCGCGTGGAGATCAGTTTGCCTTCGCGAATGATTCGTTCCGCCGGGCTATCCGCCGCAACCGTCGTGCGGTAGATCTCCACGATGTGACGCGGCAATCCTTGAAATGGAACCTGCCCCTCGAGCGTCCGCTTGTTCGTGTCGTACAAAAGGAAACCAAGAATATCCACAGCAAACAGCGGGGAAACGCTGTCGATCAGACGGTTGATCAGGCTGGCGTAATCCTGCGCGACGCCCACCGATTGGGTCAGGTTCACCAACCCGCTGAGTTCTTTCGAGCGCCGCACTTCGTCGGCATATTTCCGCGCATTTTGTATGCCGAACGCCGCCTGCGAGGAAATCAACTGCAGGAGGTCGAGATCGTGTTGACCAAGCGCTCCGGCGGAGAGATGACCAAATTCAAGCGCGCCCACCAATTGGTTATCTGCCAGCAAGGGTATGCCAATGTACGATAGCACAGTGGATTTTTCGCCCAACTGCACCACGTCGAAATCCATCGAGCGGATATCGGCGACCAGCATGGGGGTCCGGCGAGAGACGAGGGTTTCCGTCAGCATGCCAAACTGCGATTTAGAAGTGCGGATTGTTTTCGACGCGCCGGATGGGTCGAGGGTGTAGATATCGAACGTTTTGCGGAACGGGTCCCACACCTTGAGTTCCATCACGTCGGCAGGGACAAGATGCGATACGTTCAATAAAATCGAATAGAGTATGCTTTCAAGGTCGAGACTTTCCGTGACACCCCGCCCGAAATCGGAGACGATCTTCAGCATGGATGAATCGGGCTGCGCCTGATCTGCGCCTGCCGCCAGGCTGACGCCGCGCATGGTAATGAACATCAACGGGTATGGTCCCGGCACCTGGTAGGACGTTGCCTCAACCAGCCTTCCCCCCACGGAAATTCGTTTTTGCCCGTGCATGGCGCAGAGGTTGAGAAAATCCTCGGCGGGCCTTGCCTTGCGGATCAATTTTTCGAGTTCGGGGGGTTC
>CAYPCK010000166.1:0-5153 GCA_964409185.1 uncultured Anaerolinea sp.
CGGAAGATCTCAAGCGCGCGGGCTTTGACGCGCACCATGTGGTACGTGGCGCTCGCCGAGAACATGGCGATCAGGCTGACGCCGTAGATCGTGAGCGAGATCACTTTGGCGGGAGTGCCCCAGCCGACGATGAGCAGGGCGATCAAGCCCGCCAACGCGAGCAATGCGCCCGCCCAGTGGGTGAGGCTATTTACCGGTTCACGTAATTTTTTAAGCACGGATTCTCCTTGCAAGAATGAGGTATAAGCGGCTCGACCTCACATCGAGGGTTTGTATCTCGGTTTCGAAATTTGCCTTTACGAAGGGTTCGTTCAAATTTTGTTTGATGAGGTCCTCGGGTTCGGAGGGACTCTCTCCTGTGGCTTTGTACAACCAGCCGAGGAAGCGGTTCTTCGGCATCGCCACAGGCAGAACGATGCACCTGCCGTCCATCCTAAGGCAACGCCGCACTTCTGCCAAGGTCTGTCCGTCGAAAATATATTCCGTTGGGAAGGTGGCGATGACGGTATCGAAAGCGGCATCGGGGAAGGGAAGTTGTTGGGCGATACTGCGGGCAATCCGCGCGGAGCCACGCGTGTTGCGTTTGGCGAGCCAGCCCATCTGCGCGGATTCATCAATCCCTACGGCGAGCCAGCCGCCCCTGAGGAGGAGGCGTTGTAAATGCCCCGGTCCGTGTCCAAGTTCAAGAATCCGAGTCCCCTCGGCAAAGGGCAGGACCGCCCGGACCCAATCGTTCCAGCGGTTGAACGAAACAGCCGCCGCGACAAGATCGTAGGTGAATGCGAACTGGTGGTAGAGGAGTTTGAAAAAGAAGTCGAGGAAAGTTCGCATAAAAAACAAGGGTCTGACCAGCGTGCGAGTCAAACCCTTGCCTTTCGATCGGTCGCGTTATGCGGGGGTGGCTTCGTCGCCTTCGGCTTTCTTGCCTTTGCGAAGTGATTCGATGGCGCTTTTGCCGCGCTCGCGGGCATCGTCGTAGATGGCTTTGCTGCGTTCGCGGGCGGTGTTGTACACTTCGCCGCCGCGTTCGCGCACCTGGCGGGCGAGTTCGTCGGCGCGGGCGCGTGCCTCGGCGGCGAGGGCTTCGGCGCGGGCAAGCGCTTCTTCCGCAGTGTGCGAGGCGCGGTCGCGCAGTTCGATGGATTTATCCTTGATCAAGGCGCGGGTCTCTTCGCCGGATTGCGGGGCGAAGAGCAGGGCAACGACGGCGCCAGTGAGCCCACCGACGATGAAGCCTACGAGAAAGGCTCCGAATTCATCACGATCAGACATGGTAACCTCCTTGGGGTTAGTGGTTTTGTTATTTTCACAGAGGTGTCATTCTTAAGCGAAGCGAAGAATCTCCCGTTTATCGAGGAGACCCTTCGGTCGCAGGGAACGCTCCTCAGGGTGACACGAGGTTCACTTTTTCTTGATGCCCATCAATTCTAACATACGGTACAAGCCTGCCAGATAGCCGTTGAGTTTCACAACCGGCTCGACAACATTCTCGCCGAGGAACTCCGCCGTGCCGCGCAGGTTGTTGACGGTATCGCTGGTGGCTTTGAGGATGGGACGCACCTCGTTTTGGAGCAGGTTGATCAGGCTGGCGAGTTGGACGATCAGGACGATCAGCGCCACGCCGATGACCAGCGATTCGAGCGCGACGACGATGATGAACACGTCGCGGATCTTGTCGGTGGGGGTGGCAGGTTGAAGCAGGAAGTAGATCGCGACGCCGAGCAGGGCGAGTAAGGCAACCGTGCCGACGATGACCCACGTCGTCAGGCGTTTCATCTGCTTCTCCTGTTCGATCTGTTCAGGCGTGCGCGGCGCAGTTTCGATAGTTGTTGACGAGGTTGTCATATTTTGATTATAGCATTTTTATCGTTGGATGATTGTCAGGACATTCCCAGTACTTTCATCTCGTGACGCACAGTCTCAGCCCACCCCTCGCGAATGGGGCGGGGAGTGAACCCGAGTTCGCGGCGGGCTTTGCCGTCGTCCATCAGATAGGTGATGCCTGATACAGATTTCATCCCTTCCGAGGTGAAAGTATCGGGAAGCCAGCGGTCGAAAGGCTTGGCGAGCAAGCCGAATATCTGAAAGATCTGATGCGGGACGACCATCGGCATTCGCTTTCCAGATACCTCGCTCGCCACCCGGAAAAGATCCAGCACCGTACTTTGCTCGCCGGCAAGGATATACGCTTCACCCGGGCGGCCTTTTTCCATCATGGCAATATGAGCCTGGGCGATATCTTCCACATGCGCCCAGCACATGGCGGATCTTGTAGGCAACCCGGGGAGTTTCCCTTTCAGAAAATCAATCAAATTTTCTCGAACAACGCTGGTATCGTTGGGTCCGTAAATCATGCCGGGTTGCGCAATAACCAACGGCGACCCTTCGGCAATGAACTCCTCGGCAATTTTGTGCGCCGCTCCCTTGGTTCTTTCATAGATCGTGGAGTATGCACCGGTGAAGCGGTAGGTCTCGTCCACCGTTTTGCCGTTGGTATCGGAAAAAACCGCGCCGGTGCTGGTGTATACACCCTTCGGAATTTTCAGTTCTTGCATCAACTCCAGAACATTGCGCGTGCCTCGCACATTGACCGCGTCGGCTTCGCCCTTCACTCGCTCGACGAGTTTATACCAGCCCGCGACATGGAAAACACCATCCGCGCCGGTCATCGCCTCGCGCATGGACTCTTTGTCGGTCACATCACCCTCGAAAAGCCTGACGCCGAGGTCTGCCAGCCATGCGGCTTTTTGGATATTCCGCACCGAGGCGTGGACGGTATGCCCCGCCTGGACGAGTTGACGAACGATCTCGCCGCCTAAAAACCCGGTTGCGCCTGTAACAAAATACTTCATCGAAGTGCCTTGACCTTTCGATACGTACGCAGTATTATACCGCAAACCGACCGTTCGGTAGGGAAAAACCCATGACCAGAGACGAACTCGTAGAAACCGCCGCGCAAGTCTTCCGCCAGAAAGGCTACCATGGCGCGTCCATGGACGACATCGCCAAAGCCGTTAAACTGCGGAAAGCCAGCCTGTATCATCATTTTAAATCCAAACAGGAAATCCTGCTCGAAATTCTCGAGCGCGCGCTGCAGTTGCTTCTTGAAAAGATTTCACCGATCGCAAGGCAGGCCATTTCCGCCGATAAAAAACTACGGCTCATGATTCGGCAATATCTGCAAATCCTTGCCGAAAACGTCGATCTCGCCGCTGTCCTGCTTTTCGAACACAAGGCGCTCGAACGCAGGGAACACGCCCGTCATATTCCCAACCGCGACAAATTCGAAGCGCTGTGGAAGGATGTGATCCGCGAGGGGATTGATAGAAAAATCTTTGCCTGCGATGACCCGGGGCTTGCCGTCCGCGCGTTGCTCGGGCAGATGAACTGGACCATTACCTGGTTCCATGACGACGGGGGAAAATCCATCGACGAGATCGCAGATAGCTACGCGGATATTCTCTTGAACGGCTTGCTCAAATGACCGCTACCTTTGCAGAGTATGAAACCGAAAACGGCGCGAAAATATTCCGCCTGCCGGTGCAAGCCTATCCAAAATTCTGGGCATATGTGTACCTGGTGGTGCTGCGCGAAAAACGGATTCTGATCGACGCCGGCTCTGGGACAGATACCTCGCACGACGATTTACTCAACGGGCTGGGTCAGGCGGGATTCGCTTCGAACGATTTGACGCATATCCTCCTGACGCACGCGCACATCGATCATTACGGCGGGCTGACAAGGCTCAAGCCGCTGACCTCGGCGAAGATCGGATGCCACGAACTGGATGTGCAGACCGTGGCGCATCACGAGGCGCGACACGCCCTGGTCTCCCGACGCCTCGCTTCTTTCCTGATGGAGGCTGGGCTCGCTAAAGACGAGGCAGATTCGCTCCTCAGCATTTACCGTTTCACGAAGGCGCTATATCAATCCGTTCCCGTGGATTTTGTGTATGGCAACGAATCTCTCCCCTTCGACTTTATTCACCTGCCCGGGCATTGCCCCGGTCACGTTGCCTTACGCCTTGACGATGTCATCCTCTGCGGCGACATGGTTGTCGAAGGCGTCACCCCGCATCTCGCCCCCGAATCCATCACCCCCTACAGCGGACTCGACCACTATCTCGCCTCGCTCGAACAGTTTCGACATTGGTCACAAGGCGCACGGCTGATTCTCAACGGTCACGACCCCGACATCACAGACTTGACACCTCAAATTGATGCCACGCAAAAAAACATCCTCCGCCGCATGAACAAAGCCATTGAATCCCTTGCTGAACCTCGGACTGTTGCTGAAGTCTGTAATTTTGTGTACGACAACCCAGGCGGCTACAACTTACTCTTGACCATCGAAAAGACAGGCGCCTACATCGAATATCTCTATGAACATGCGCTGGTGGAGATCGTCAACACCGAGGAAGTGGAGCAGGGGTTGCCTGCGAAGTACCGGCGGTTACGAGAGATTGCTGATGAGGAACTATTGCGGAAACAAAGAAACACGGTGGTCGAGTAGTCCCGCGTGATTCGCCGGACGTATCGAGACCACACGTTTGAATCAAACTTCTTATTTTCAGGTTAGTGATGGTTTCGATACAGGCTTCGCCCTACTCAACCACCGAGGAATTTATGAAAGGAACACCATGTACTCATTCGACCCAACCGAAGAACAACAAATGCTCATGGATGCGGTGAAGAAATTTGCCGCCACAGACCTGCGTCCCGCGGCGCACGAGGCGGAGGAAACCCGTGAACTGCCGAATAAACTCGTCGGCAAGGGCTGGGAACTTGGCTTGCTACAAGCCTCCATCCCCGAATCCTACGGTGGCTTTGGCGAACGTAGCGCGGTGACCAATGTCCTCGCAACCGAAGAGATGGCGTTCGGCGATTTGGCGGGTGCGCTGGCTGTCCTCACGCCGAGTCTCTTTGCCACGCCGATTCTTCTGGCTGGTACCGAACAGCAAAAGCAGGAATATCTGCCGAGAGTCATCGGAGGTGAGTGGCGTCCGTTTACGGCGGCGTTCATCGAATATGCATTCGACTTTGACCCGAACGATATGAAGACATCTGCGGTGCGGCATGGTGACATGTACGTGCTCAACGGTGAGAAGGCATTTGTCCCGTTTGCGAGTGGGGCGGAGTCGCTTCTCGTGTACG
>CAYPCK010000166.1:5163-5735 GCA_964409185.1 uncultured Anaerolinea sp.
TCGCTTGATGGGCAGAGTCAGTCTTTCATCTTCGGGAAATAAGCGGAGGGGTTATCCGTCAGCGAGGAACGCGAAAAGCTGATGAGTCTCAATGCATTGCCGTTATATCGAGTCAAATTGGAGAATGTCAAAGTTTCTGTATCGAATCGATTGGGCGGTGAGGGAGGTCATGATTTTGATTCGATTCTCGCTTCGATGCGAATCGCCACTGCGTCAGCCGCTTTGGGCGTGGCGAATGCGGCGTTCGAATATTCGAAGAAGTACGCCAAAGAACGTGAAGCCTTTGGCGTGAAGATCGCGCAGAAGCAAGCCATCGCTTTTATGCTTGCCGAGATGCGGACTGAAATCGAAGCGATTCGTTTGCTGACGTGGGAAGCCGCTTGGAAGCTCGATAACAATCGTGACGATGCCATCAACGAAGCCTATCTCGCATCTGTCGGCGCGGCGGATATGGCGATGCTGGTCACCGACCGCGCGGTGCAAATCCTTGGCGGGCACGGTTACATCCGCGAACATCCCGTTGAGATGTGGATGTGGAACGGGCGGGGCTTTGCGATGTTGCCGGGGCTCGC
>CAYPCK010000167.1:0-5724 GCA_964409185.1 uncultured Anaerolinea sp.
AGTGGATCAGCGAGGGCAAGCCCGTGCGCGTGAACGGCGACGGGAATCAGTCGCGCGGCTTCACGTACATTGACGATATCGCGCGCGGCACGATCCTTGCGCTCAAGCCGCTTGGGTTTGAAATCTTCAATCTTGGCGGGCATGAGGTCATCACGATCAACGACCTCATCAAGATCATGGAGGAGGCGATCGGCAAAAAAGCGATCGTGCAGTACGGTCCGCCCAACCCTGCGGATATGTTGACGAATCAAGCGGATGTGACGAAGGCGGGAGAGTTGCTTGGCTGGAAGGCGCAGTTCAACATGCGCGCAGGTGTCGAGAAACTTGTGGAATGGTATAACGCGGAGCGCGAGTGGGCAAAGGATATTCTCACGCCATGAAAATCAAGTTGCAAGTTGCAGGTTACACGTTACATGTCGTTCGTGACGAGTAATTCATTTCCCCATCATGTCTTTCCTCCAAAAAATCACAGCCGTGTTGCGCGAAGACACTCTCCTTCGCCGTGTCATTGGCAACAGCCTGCATCTTTTCAGCAACAACACGATCGCGCTGGCGTTGAGCGTTTTGCAAGGCGCGTTGGTGACGCGCCTGCTCGGACCATCGGGCTTTGGGTTGCTCGGCATCATCATGTTCTATGCGTCCACGGTCAACAGCATCTTTTCATTTCGAATGAGCGAGTTGGTCGTTCGTTATGGAGGGGAATATCTTGAAAAAGGAGAGAAGCACAAAGCCTCCGCGTTGATGAAAGCCGCGAGTCTGACTGAACTGATTGTGTCTGCGCTTGCCTTCATTCTTGTCGCGCTGACAGCGTTCTGGGCGGAAGCGAACCTCGCCAAAACCTCAGGCGTCGCGTGGATGTTCATCCTCTATGCGATCGGTCTGCTCGCCAACTTCAACGCGGAAACGGCGACAGGCGTTTTGCAGGTGACGGATCGAATCAAATGGCAGGGACGGATCAATCTCACGCAGAGTATCGTCACAACCATCGTTATCGTCGTTGCATTCATGTCCAACGGAACGCTGCAAACCATCCTCTTGGCTTACCTGCTCAGCAAAACGATTCTTGGACTGGGGATGTTCCTCGCCGCGCAAGCACAGCTTCAGCGCGTTCTTGGAAGCGGCTGGCGGCGCGAACCGTTTTCGGCGATCAGCGAGCGGAGCGAGTGGCGCGAGTTGATTCGTTTCGCGTTCAGTTCCAACGTCAGCGCGACTATCATCAAGATCTTCCGCGAGAGCGAAATTTTGTGGGTGGGCTTTTTCCTTTCCACGACCTCGGCGGGTTACTATCGTGTGGCTTATACACTAGTCGGTTTTCTCGCCATCGTCACCGATCCGTTCATCGCGACGACGTTCCCAGAGATCAATCGCCTCGTGGTGCAAAATGCCTGGGAACGCCTCAAAGATTTTCTAAGCAAGATCACGTCGCTTTCGTTCGCATACAATCTTACGATTGCCATCGGCTTTGTGCTGTTCGGAAAATGGATGATCTCGATTTACAGTGGCGCGCAATATCTTTCTGCTTATCCTGCGATGATCGCGCTCGTGGTCGGACTCGCGTTCAATTACACGTTGTTCTGGAATCGTCCGCTGTTGCTTGCGCTTGGCTTGCCAGAATTTCCGATCAAGGTCACGCTGATCGTTGGGCTGATCAAAATTGCGCTGGCATTTGTCCTCGTGCCGCGCTATGACATCGTCGCGGCGGGCGCGTTGTTGTCGTTTTATTATGTCGCGTCGGTGGGTATCATGGCGTGGCGCGGGATGAAGAAGATCAGAGAATTAGAGATTAGAGATTAGAGATTGGCATGAAGATTGCGTTGATTACGAATTCACGAATCCCATCGTTGACGGCAAATTCGATTCAGGCGATGAAGGTGGCGCAGGCGTTGATGCAGATCGGGCATGACGTGCGGATGTTCGCGCCTGCGGAGACGGAACCCGTCCCGCCAGAATTACTACTTACTCATTACGGACTTCGCCTCGTTCCGCCCATCGAGTTGCTCCCCTCCATCAAGGGACTCAAACGCCTCGACTTCATCGTCCACGCCCAGCGCGCCGCGCACAACTTCAACGCGGACTTAATTTACACGTGGCTTCCTCAATCTGCCGCGCTGGGTCTGTGGATGAAGTATCCCGTCATCCTCGAAATGCACGCGGATGTGACGGGGCTGATGGGCGCGTGGTGGCTTCGTCAGTTTTGGCGGGCGAAGGGGAAGAAGCGGATGACGGTGACCGCGTCCGCGTTGAGAAACGCGTTGGAGCGGACGACCAAGTTGAAATTCGAGGAGGAAGCCGTCGTGTCCGCGCCGAACGGAGTCGAATTGGAGCGATACGCGAATCTGCCGAGTCCATCCGAGGCGCGTCGTCAATTGAATCTGCCCGATGGACTCACCGTCGGCTTCACGGGTCACATCTACCCCGGCCGCGGCGCGGACTTGTTGTTCGAGTTGGCAAAACAAATGCCGCGCGTCAATTTTTTGTGGGTCGGTGGGACGCCCGAACTTGTGTCGTTTTGGAAAGCGAAACTCGCGGAGGCGCGCGCCGCAAATGTGACGATGACGGGCTTTGTTCAGCACAGCCTCATCCCGCTGTATCAAGCCGCGGCGGATGTGTTGCTGATGCCGTATGCGCGGACGATCGAGGCGTCGAGCGGGCAGGACATTGCCGAGGTGATCAACCCGATGAAGATGTTCGAGTACATGGCGGCGGGACGAGTTGTGGTGACAGCAGACTTGCCTGTGATACGCGAAGTGTTGAATGAAAACAGCGCGTTATTTTGTAAAGCGGGGGAGATTGGAGATTGGAGACTGGCGATTGAAGCGTTACTTGCGGATGAGCCGCGCAGGCTGGCATTAGGCGCGCAGGCGAGGAAGAATGTGGAACGGTTTTCGTGGGTGAGGAGGGAGGAGAAGGTGTTGGAGAAATTCGGTGGTTGAGTAGCCCGAATGCTCTTTGAGGGCGTATCGAAACCACCACCTAAAGAAGTTTTCGTGGGTGAGAAGGGAGGAGAGGGTGTTGGAGGGTATTAGCTATGTTCTTTGCGTTTGATAGATACGTGTTTCAGAGAAACAGTCTCTCCTTGAAGTCTTTGATAATTAAACTTACGAAATTTTCAATACGCTCAAGCGTTGGTGAAATAGGTCTTTTCTCTTCCAAGGCTATTTGCGGAATAATATGCCCTGCGTTAGGGATTGTATCTGGAACATCAATGCCAATCAGTTTTCCCCGATAAACTTCAGTATCGATTTCCAACTTCTCTCCTGCATTTCGGAACGGGTTTGATACATGAAAGTCTTCTAAAGAGTTAATTTCGGGTATAGAAGGTTTGATGTCATGTGGCAGGTGGAATTCTATTCTGTGGGGGATTAGAAGTATTGGATTCAATAGCCTATGCTTATCCAAGTTGGAAAGTTGTTGAAGCAGGGACAACGGGTGGATATAAGGTCCGCTCCAACTGTCTGGTCGACCAGCAGTTCCGTGATAAGGTTGATAGCTTTCAATTACATTCTGATGGTCCTGCCTAACTTCGCTAAGCCTTTTCTTTACTTCTTTTACAAAACCATCAGCGCTTTCCACTATTGGGAATTGAACTTGACGCGGAAAATCGACCTTTCCATCCTTGTTTACGAGAGCTAATTGAAATGCAAGATGATCTAATGCTGATCGAATATTATGGACACAATCTCCAACAATAAGAGCCATTGTCTCTTCCAGTTGAGAGACTTCAGGCACAGATGTTATTCTGAAAACATGATAATCATCTGTTGACTCGCGTTGAGCCAAAAGGCTTGGGCGATTCAATATTTCAGCAAAATACTGTTCATGCAACAAGTTTAACTTTTTTCGATGGGCCTGTGCGTGACGTAGCTTTGCCCAACAACTACTTAATGATGCTGAAAACGACATTATGATTGCCTGTAAAGCATAAAATGATGTTATGAGTCTCTTACCTACTTCGCCTGAAACAACGTAACCTGCATCCCCTCAGGATCTTGAAGCCGCACGTTGTAATCGCCCCATGGGGTGAGCACAGGCTCGTGAACCAGTGTCGCGCCGTGGGCGAGCAATTTGTCCATGGCGGCGTGCAGGTCGGGCACTTGCAATGCGAAGCGGATCTGTCCGCTGACTCGCTTCCCCGCTTCGAGCGAGTCAATCGTCTCGGCTTGGGCTTCGTCGAAGAGTTCGAGCGTGGCGCGTCCCATGTCCAGCACGAGCGCGTGACCGTCTCCGTTGTTCCAGATGGCGGCGGGTGCGATTCCGAGTCCGTCGCAGTAGAATTTCACCGCGCGTTCGAAGTGCTGCACGGTGAAGGCGATGCGTAATTCAAGGACGGGGTGATTTGACATAACGGCATTATATCCCCGTTGCCATCTGCGCCCATACGCTGCGCGAAAATTTTCGCCTTGACTTGCCCCTCTCTCGCCGTTATGATGATTCCGCATTGGAGAACACCTGATGGTTCGACACGCTCACCAACCGCGCCTCGACTCTGAAACCCTGCGCCGCGCCATGCGCGCCTGGACGACCGGCGTAACGGTCGTGACCGCCGCGCACGACGGTCAACAATACGGCATGACGGTGAATTCGTTCACCTCCGTTTCGCTCGAGCCGCCGCTGGTGTGCGTCACGTTGAAGAAGTTGACGCACACGCACGATCTTGTCGAACGCTCGGGCGAATTTTCGGTGACGGTCCTCTCCGCCGCGCAACAGGAACTTTCGGACCGCTTCGCCGGCAAACACCCCGAGGTGAAGGATCGTTTCGAAGGGGTGCCCACCGAGACTCTTTCGCTCGCCGCGCCGGTCCTGCGCGGCGGTCTGGCGTATTTCAATTGCCGGGTTGTGAACGCGCACACGGTCGGCGAGAACACCCTGTTCATAGCGGAAGTGATTGCGGCAAAAGGGGACGGCGACGGCAAGCCGTTGGTGTACCATAACCGGGTATATTGGGCGCTCAACTCATTATCAACCTGACTCCACCCTCACCCTACCTCTCCTTCGGAGTGCTTCGCGATCTCCCGCAGGGAGAGGGATAACGTATGCACGAAAAACTCACCCACGAAGAACAACAAACCCTCCTGCGCCTGGCGCGCGAGGCAATGACCCAGCGCGTGAAAGGGGAAAAACTTTCGCCGCTGGATGTTTCGTCGCTGACGCCCGCGTTGCGCGAAGACGGCGCGTCGTTCGTGACGTTGACGATCCGCGGCGAGTTGCGCGGGTGCATCGGCGCGCTGGAGGCGTATCAACCGCTGGCGCAGGATGTGCGCGAACACGCCGTCGCCGCGGCGTTGGAGGATCCGCGCTTTCCACCCGTGGAGGAACGCGAACTACGGGCGATCCAGCTCGAAATTTCGAGGCTGACGCGCCCGCGTCCGCTGGAGTACAAAAACGCCTCCGACCTGACCTCCAAACTGAAGCCGCGCGTGGACGGAGTCATCCTGCGTGACGGCGCGCGCCGCGCCACGTTTTTACCGCAAGTGTGGGAGAAGCTTCCCCAGCCCGATGAGTTCATGGATAACCTGTGCGCCAAGATGGGCGCCAACCGCGATCTGTGGCGCAATACACATCTCGAGGTGCTCACGTACCAGGTGGAGGAATTCCACGAGTGAGTCCGCTGAAAAAGGTCTTTAACCACGAAGGACACGAAGTACACAAAGGAAATTTGAAAGTTTCAATCTTATGGGTAAATTCGTTTCAAGATTTTTAGCGCAGTCCGCGAGTAGGGTAAAA
>CAYPCK010000168.1:0-5717 GCA_964409185.1 uncultured Anaerolinea sp.
CGAAAATGAACCTCACCGAAGAATTCATCTCACAGCGTTTGCGCGAAGCGATTCAAGCCGCGGGCCCCTCGTCGGATGGGTACGCGGAACTCGAACTCACCGATGAAACGCGGCTGAAATGCGCGGCAGTGCTGGTCCCGCTTGTGCGGCAGGATGACGAATGGCATCTGTTGTTCACCCGCCGCACAGACCGCGTCGAATCGCACAAGGGACAGGTCTCTTTCCCCGGCGGCGCGTGCGACGAGGGTGAAACCACACCGGAGCAAACTGCGTTGCGTGAATTAGAAGAAGAAATCGGGATCAACCCCTGCGATGTGAAAATCTTGGGGCGGCTCGCCAACCTGATCACGATTTCATATTTTCGAGTAACGCCGGTGGTGGGAGTCGTAAAGTGGCCCAACGTGTTCCGCGTGGGAGAACACGAAGTAGCGCGCGTGTTCACCATCCCGCTGGGGTGGCTGGCGAATGCGTCCAACCGCTGGCAATTCGAAATCGGGGAAAAGAAGCGCTCCGTCATCGCATACCATCCGTACGATGGCGAATTGCTCTGGGGCGCCACCGCGCGGATGACAGTTGATTTTTTAAATGTGCTGGGGCTATGAATCCCCCTCTCCCTTCGGGAGAGGGCCGGGGTGAGGGCGAATCAAAAAAACCCCGACCAAAATCGGGGAGTTTTTTGCAGAAGAACTTACTTTTTCTCGTCGGGAACTTCGTCTTCCTTCTTGCCGCGTTCCACAGAGAGTTCGGGCTCGGTCGGTGTGACAGCCGCCACTGCGCCTTCAGCGCCCGGAACTGCCGCCTCTTCTTCCACCTTCGGCATGGTTGCCACAGCCACCATCGTATCGCCGTCTTCGAGCAATCGGACGTTGTCCGCTACTTTTACATCGCGCACGCGAATGCCATCGCCGATCTTCGCAAGGACGGAAATATCCACGTCGATGCGTTCGGGCAGATCGGCAGGCAGACACTCGACATGCAATTGCTCAAGGTTGTGGACCAGCACCGCGCCGTGATCCTTCACCGCGGCAGATACGCCGACAAAGTGAATCGTGACCGCGGTGCGAAGTTTTTCATCCAGTGATACCGCCAGAAAATCCACATGCAACAAGCGGTTCTTGATGAAATCGCGTTGCTTTTCGCGCACGAGCGTGAGGTGCTGTGTGCCTTCCACATCGATCGTGACTAGACTGGACGAAGTGGTCTTCGCCAACGCCAGCGATGCGGAATGCGCCTCCAGGTTGATATTGATCGGCTCGGTGTGACGACCATAAATCACCCCGGGCAGTTTCCCCTCGCGCCGCAAGGCTTTCACCTGTTTGCCGACCACTCTCCGCTTTTCCGCTTTTAGTACAACTTTCTCCATCGTTACTCCTTGAGCGCCTCTCACCGCAGGGTCTGCGGACTTAAGTCCGCGCTCCGGGTTACCTTCGCTCTATGAAATGAATTTCTGCAAACGGCAACTTGCCGTATACATTTAAATTAATTACGCCGGATCAAAATCCGACCCAGCAATAACATCAGCCCGCCGAACAAACCGCCGACGAGACCCGCGATCACCGCTCCGCGCGTGTCGAGTGTGGCGACGACATTCCCGTGCACGTTGCGGGCGATCAGCAAGATTGTACGGACATCCTCTGCGTGGACGTCCTGCGCCGCGAGATACCCGACCGCGCTATGGTGGATGTCTGCGCTTCCCGCCCCGAGTACGCCTGTGTACCCGCTCACCGACGCCTTTTCCGCCTGGACGATTCCCGCCGCCGCGTTCTCCAATTCCACTTCGGAAGCAGTGACCATCCCCAGCCCGGACTGCCGAGCGGAGACGCGAGTCGCCTTCACATTCGCCGCGGCGCTATTTTGCATTTCCACTTCTTCCGCGCGGACGAGCTCTGCATCGGCTTGATGCATCCGCACCAATTCCGCGTGGACGGATTTCACGTCCGCCTGCGAAACATTCGTCACCTGCGGCGATTCGAATTCGGGGAGTTCTTCCGGTTCGACCATGGCGGGCGGGATTTTACCATATAAAACCGACTATCGTCCGCGGTCAATGGTCTGTTTTCTTTCATCGCCTCCGCCACCGCATGCGACATCTCATCCTCCCGTTCATCGAGTTTCGCGACGATAGTTCGATGATCCTCGTCGTTGCGGTTTTGGCTGAGTTTGAAATTCGCCTCGATGCGGGTTGCCTCCACCTGAAACGCGACCACGCCCCGCATTTCTTTCTCCGCGAAGTCTTGCGGTAATGTCTCAAGAGAATAATCAGCCGCAGACTCGTGCCGCGCGATCAGGTTTTTCAACAGGTCATACACCTCGGCGTGACCCTCCACGATGCGCGGCTTGCCGTAGATATGGATCGCCTGATAATTCCACGTCGGCACGTTGACGTGGTTGTACCACGTGGGCGAGATATACGTGTGCGGTCCGTGAAAGATGACCAATACTTCAACGTTCACGTCAAATGCCTTCCACAACGGGTTCGCCTTCGACATGTGTCCGTTGATCAAAATCCTGCCGCCATCTTCAATCACTTCCACGAGAAGATGACTCGCCGTAGGTTTCTCGCCATCGTATGTCACCACGGTCGCAAATTCATTCTGTTGAAGGAATTCAAGGATATTGCCGCGGTCTTCTTCGCGATACAGTTTCGGGGTGTACATGTTTCTCCTTTGCGATACGCAGTATATCATTGCCAACAAGCGGATTTGATGACCCTGCAATGTTTCGAGATCGCGGCACGGCGAACCTACATCACGAAAACTCTAATCTCCAGTCTCCAATATTCAACTTCTCACCATCAAATTACCAATTACCAATTACAATCTGCCCGAACTTAACCTCAACCAACACACAAAACCATGAAACGCTATCTCCTCTTCACTGTCTTCATCTCCGGCATGACCGTCCTCGCCGCCGAACTCGCGGCTGGACGATTGATCGGCAACGTGTTCGGCACCAGCAACATCGTCTGGGCAAGCATCATCGGGTTGATCCTCATTTACCTGACGGCGGGATATTTCATCGGCGGCAAATGGGCGGATGCGAACCCCACGGCAGGCGCGATGTACCGCGTCCTCGCGTGGGGCGCGTTCACGCTGGGGCTCGTCCCATACGTTGCCGGACCAGTCCTCAAGTCCGCGGCGACCGCGTTCGACACGTTGCAGGTCGGCATCCTTGGCGCGTCGTTCATCGCTGTGCTGGTTCTCTTCATCGTTCCGATCACATTGTTGGGAACAATTTCACCGTACGCCATCCGCCTGACCGTGGATGACACCTCACGCGCCGGGCAAACCTCCGGGCAAATTTATGCCACCTCAACGCTCGGCTCGTTCATTGGGACATTTTTGCCGACGCTCGTCACCATCCCCGCCATCGGGACGAAAAACACATTCCTCCTTTTTAGTATGATTCTCCTGCTCGTTGCGTTGATCGGGCTGGCGCGTTTCGCGAACTCACGCGAGACCATCAAACATCTTTGGATGCCGCTCATTTTGATTCTCGCTGCGTTGCTCTCGCAGCAACAATCCATTAAAAGCAATGCCGGGCAAATTTACGAGGCTGAATCGGCGTACAACTACATCGAGGTGGATGTTCAAAACGGCTACACCATTTTACGGTTGAACGAGGGACAGGGCGTGCACTCGATCTATCATCCCGATACGCCGCAACACAACGGACCGTGGGATCAATTCCTCGTCAGCCCGTACTTCAATGCCAACACAAAGCCAAAAGATGTGCAACGCGTTGCCATCGTCGGTCTTGCGGCTGGCACAACCGCGCGGCAGATGTCTGCGGTGTACGGCGATATTCCGATTGACGGCTATGAACTCGACCCAAAGATCGTTGAGGTTGGAAAAACATATTTCGGAATGAACCTCCCCAACCTGAACATCGTCATCGGCGACGGGCGACTCAACCTCGACAGAAGCCCGCACCAATACGACATTATCGCGGTGGACGCGTACCGCCCGCCGTACATCCCCGCGCACATGACGACGCGTGAGTTCTTCGAGATCTGCGCTTCACACCTGACGGAGAGCGGTGTGCTCACCCTGAACAGCGCCAGCGTCCCCGGCGACCGCCGCCTGATCAACGGACTTGCCACCACGATGGCGACGGTCTTCCCTTCCATTTATACAGTGGACATCCCCGGTTCGCTCAACACGATGATCTTCGCCACCAAGCAACCCACCACACCCGAAGATTTCGCCGCCAACCTGCTCGCGCTTTCGCAGGATACGAGCGTTCATCCACTGTTGATCTCCACCATGACCGTGACATACGCCAACCTCCAATCGAATTATGAAACCACCACCGTCTTCACCGACGATCACGCCCCCATTGAGTGGATCGTCAACGACATGGTCATACGGTTCATCCTTGGCGGCGGGACGGAGAATCTTCGGTGAATAAATTTTCTGCGCTCTCGTGGTTGGTTGCCCCCCTCATTCCTCTCGTACTGATCGGCATTGGCTTACGGTTGTTGCTCTCGAACGCGTTTCTGCAAATCGAATACAACATGCCCTATTTCCCCGCCGACGAATATGGTTTCACAAAAGAAGACCGCTTGCGATGGGCGCCATACGCGGTGGATTACCTCGTCAACAATGAGGGGATTTCGTACCTTGGCGATTTGAAATTCGATGATGGCACGGCGCTGTACAACGAACGCGAGTTGAGTCACATGGAGGACGTGAAGCGCGTGACGAAAGGTGCGTTGAATGTTTGGTATGTGACGCTCGCCGTGTTGCTCGCGCTGGGGGTTTGGTCAAGGCTGGGGGATTGGGAACAGGCATACCGTCAGGGTTTGATGCGAGGCGGATGGTTAATGGTCGGGCTGGCGGTCGTGATCGGCTTGATCGTCCTCATCGGCATCGCGATCAATCCAAACGTCTTTTGGGGATTCTTCACAGCGTTCCATCAATTATTCTTTGAAGGCGACACGTGGCTTTTTTTGTATTCCGACACATTGATCCGCCTCTTCCCGCTTCGCTTCTGGCAGGACGCGTTCCTGCTCGCGGCGGTCATCGCGCTGGGAGGCGGGGTGGCGTTGGGGACGGGATTGAGGCGAGGGGCGTGAGTGTTCCGTATTGCATATTACGTAGTAGGCAATACGCAGTATTGAGTACGGTGTATAATTTCCCCAGGAGAATCGCACATGGCAGACTCGTTATCACTTGAAAACAAGGTAGCGCTGGTGACCGGCGGCTCGCGCGGCATCGGTCGCGCGGTGGCGCTGGAACTCGCGGCGCGCGGCGCGGCGGTTGTCGTCAATTACAACAAATCCTCCGAAGCCGCGGATGACGTGGTGAAACAAATTCAAGCGAGCGGAGGCAAAGCCGCCGCCTTTCAAGCGGACGTGTCCGATTTCAAGCAAGCCGAAGCGTTGGTGAAATTTGCGATTGACACCTTCGGCGACCTGACCATCCTCGTCAATAATGCGGGCATCACGAAGGACACGCTTATCATGATGATGTCCGAAGCGGATTGGGATTCGGTCATCAACACAAACCTCAAATCCACGTTCAACTGCTCGAAAGCGGCCGTCAAACACATGATGCGCAAACGGACTGGTCGCATCATCAACATGGCGTCGGTCGCCGGGCAGATGGGCAACCCCGGACAGACGAACTACTCCGCGTCCAAAGGCGGACAGATCGCCTTCACCAAATCACTGGCGCGCGAAGTGGCGTCACGGAATATCACGGTCAACGCGGTCG
>CAYPCK010000169.1:0-5709 GCA_964409185.1 uncultured Anaerolinea sp.
CACTCGTCTCCAAAACGAGCGGTTGTGGGTTCAAGTCCTGCCTGGCCTGCCTGATCAAAGAAAGCGACGCCGCTGTGAGTAGGGCGGCGTTTTAGCCATGAAGTAAAGAAGGAGCACACCCTTGGCAGATAGGAAAGCGAAAGCAAACAGACCGAACGCCTTCACCGCATTCTTCAAAGAAACTGCGGGAGAACTTCGCAAAGTATCCTGGCCCTCATGGCCCGAAGTCCGCCAATTGACGGGACTGGTGTTGCTGGTGATGGTCGCGATGGGCATCATTCTGGGTCTCACCGATGGCGGCGCGCGCCAGTTGTTGAATTTGATCTTTGGCGTTCAATAAATTCGAGGAAACATGTCGTTGCAGGAACCGCAGGAAGAATTTACGAGCGAACCCGTTGAGTCAACGGAAGAGTTGACTTCGACGGATTCTCCGCTTGTCGAATTGGAACCTCAGGCGCAAATGAGCGAGCCTGAGCCTGTTGCCGTACTTGTAGACGAAGCGCCTTCGGAGGAATCTCCTGAGGTCGCACAGGATGAAGAACCGGCGCCTCGATTATCGGGGAAGCCTGCCCCGGCTGTGGATGCGCCTTCTCACCTTGGAGAGGTGGAAGGGCCGGCGTGGTACGTTATCCACTGTTATTCGGGGTACGAGAATAAGGTGCGCCACAACCTCGAACAACGTATCGAGACGATGGGCATGAAGGACAGGATCTTCGACGTGGTCATCCCGACACAGGAAGAGGTCGAGGTGAAGGACGGCAAGCGCCGCACCGTGGAGCGCCATATCTTCCCCGGGTATGTATTGGTCAACATGGCGTTGAGCGAAGAGTCGTGGTATGTGGTCCGCAACACGCCGGGCGTCACCGGGTTTGTCGGCATGGGCAACACGCCCACCGCCCTGCGTCCGGAAGAAGTGTCACAGATCATCAAGCGCATGGAAGCCGAAGCGCCGATGGTCAAGGTGTCGTTCAAGGTCGGCGAGCGTGTGCGCATTGTGGATGGTCCGTTCAACGATTTCCGCGGTAACGTCTCTGAGATCGATATGGAGCGCACCAAGGTCCGTGTGATGGTCAACTTCTTCGGGCGCGAAACGCCGGTTGAGTTGGACTTTCTGCAGGTTGAAAAAGCGTAGGCTGAGAAAAAATTATCCAGGTTGTAACAGGTTGAATGGTGGAATGCAGCGTTTATCCCATCGTCAATTTGATGCAGTGGGAGGGCGTCCCGATACTCAATCGCCCGTTATCACCACAAAGGAGTAGAAATGGCAAAGAAGTTCAAGGCAATTGTTCGTCTCCAGCTTGAGGCTGGAAAAGCCAACCCCGCCCCCCCGGTGGGGCCGGCGTTGGCGGGTCATGGCATCAACATCATGGCGTTCTGCAAGGAATACAACGCGCGCACGTCGAACCGACCCGGCGAGGTGTTACCTGCCGAGATCACGGTGTACACCGATGGTTCGTTCACGTTCGTGTTGAAGACCTCGCCCGCGGCGGTGTTGTTGCGTAAAGCCGCGAATGTGGCGAAGGGTTCTGGCGTGCCGAACAAGGATAAGGTCGGCAAGGTGACGCGGAAGCAGGTGAAGGAAATCGCCGAGACCAAGATGAAGGACTTGAACGCGATCGATCTCGAAGGCGCGATCAAGCAAATCGAAGGCACCGCCCGCTCGATGGGCATTACGGTGACCGACTAATTTTGTGGGAGGATTGATTAGTCAATGGGTCGAATAGTCTGATGGTCGAATGGTCAAATGAATGTGACTACGAGACGATATGACTAAGCGACAACGAGACTAACAGTCCGCTTGCACCACGGAGGAACATATGGCTACAAAACACGGTAAGAAATATAAAGCCGCTCTGGCGAAGGTGGATTTGAACAAGGAATATTCCGTTCGCGAGGCGGTTGCGCTGGCGAAGGAAACCACAACCACCAAGTTCGATTCCACGGTCGAAGTTCACATCCGTACAGCGCTCGACCCGCGCCAGTCGGACCAGCAGGTGCGCGATGTCGTCGTCCTGCCGCATGGGTTGGGCAAGACCGTTCGCGTGCTGGTTTTCGCGCAGGGTGAAGGCGCAACGCTGGCTCGCTCGGCCGGAGCCGATCTCGTCGCCGATGATGATGAAACGTTGAAGAAGATCGAAGGCGGCATGTTGGATTTCGATGTCGCCATCGCCACGCCGGATGCCATGGGCAAAGTCGGTCGTCTCGGACGCGTGCTTGGTCCGCGCGGTTTGATGCCGAACCCCAAGGCGGGCACAGTCGTCAATGCCGATGACCTGCCGCGCGCGATCAAGGAGGCGAAGGCAGGGCGTGTCGAGTTCCGTCTCGATAAGACGTCCAACATCCACGTTTCGGTGGGCAAGGCGTCGTTCTCCGCCGACCAGTTGTATGAAAACTTCGGTGCATTAATGAACGCCGTGCATAAGGCGCGTCCGGCAGGCGCGAAAGGTGAGTACATCAAGCGTATCACCCTGACTACGACAATGGGTCCCGGCATTAAGGTCAACGCCGGTGACACACACAAGATCGAGGTATCCGAGTAGAATATACTCGTTCAACCTGAAAGCCACTTCGCCAAAGACGGCGGGTGTCCTAGACTGTGATCTCGATACGGGCTGAGCCTTACTCGACCACCAAGGACTTAATTTCCTGCCCAGGTGAAGACAACCAGCATTCATTCCCTCCCTGGGGTTTGCTCAAGTCTTTGCCGCGCGCGTGGCAAAGACTTTTTATTGAAAGGAGGTGAATGTCCTTTGGCAGTATCAAAAGAACGTAAAGGGGAGGTGCTAGCGACCTACGATGAGTGGTTGAAGAAGAGCCAGGCGGTCATCCTGGTGGAATATACCGGCGCAAGGATGAAAGACTTGGACGGCATCCGCGCCAAGATCCGAGAAACAGGCGGCGAATTCCATGTGGTGAAGAACACCCTCGCCCGTCGCGCTTTTGCCGCAAGCGGAATGGACCTGCCGGCTGATTACCTAGTGAAAAGCACGGCGGTCTCTTTCGCGTTTACCGACCCTGCTTCGACCGCAAAAGCACTGACCGATGCCGTGAAAGGCAAGGATTTTATCAAGGTCAAAGGCGGTTTCATGAGCGGTAAAGCGCTCAATGCCGCGCAGGTCAAAGCCCTGTCGGATATGCCGCCGTTGCCTGTCGTCCGCGCCCAGTTGCTGGGTGTGTTGCAGGCTCCTGCTGGCAAATTGGTCCGCACGATTGCCGAACCCGCTCGCGGGTTGGCGGCTGTCATCAAAGCGTTCTCTGAGAAAGCGAGCGCAGCGAATGCCGCGGCGTAATCGGCTGGTTTATTACGCAAGAAATCTAATATCAACTCAACGTAATGGAGTAATAAGAAATGTCTGACAAGCTCGATAAACTCGTGGAAGAACTCTCCACACTTTCCGTGCTCGATGCCGCGGAACTTGTGAAGAAACTCGAAGAGAAGTGGGGCGTCTCTGCTGCTGCTCCTGTCGCTGTTGCCGCTGTGGCGGGTGGCGGCGCTGCAGCTGCCGCTGAACCTGTGGAAGAGAAGACTGAGTTCGATGTGGTCATCAAAGACGCCGGCGCGAAGAAGATTGACGTGATCAAAGTCATCCGTCAGTTGACAAACCTTGGTCTCGGCGAAGCCAAGACCATGGCGGAAACTGCCGGATCCAAGGTGCTCGCCGGCGTGGGCAAGGATGCCGCCAACGAAGCCAAGAAGAAACTCGAAGAAGCCGGCGCGTCCATCGCGCTAGAATAATTTTGCCTCTCGAATCAAAAAGGCGACTCGCAAGGATTGCCTTTTTGATTCGATGATGGATGCTCGCTTAGATTAACTTTGCGCCTGGTCCTGTGGCGGAGACGATGTGCCCATCGTGCCATTCGGGGTCGGCGACCAGAAACCCTCGAAACTTCAGATAGCGCTCGTGCTGTTCGGCTGAGTCTGCGTTGGCATCGTACGTAGCTTTGTCCAGGAAGATCGCCACAAGGTAAAACTCATCCGAATTTTTGTCCATTTGGAAGTAGTAATCCGCTTTCCAGCCAGGGATGACGGCGTCTCCTAAAGCATCCATGGCTTTGACAAATTCATCCTTGGTGCCGGGCATGATGCGAAAGCGTGCGATGGTTCCATACATGAGAGCCTCCTTTTGGTTTCAGGAATTATCTCATGGAATCAAAAAGGCGACCGAACCGGTCGCCTTTTTGATTTTGGATTGGGTTACACAGCCAATGGTCGGTCCATTTTGCGGATGACCATGACCACTTTGCCTTTGATCTCCAGCGGTTCGGTCTTTTTGATGAAGATTGGTTTCATGGTGGGGTTGGCGGGTTGTAGGCGATAGCGTTCCTTCTCTTTGAAGAAGTATTTCAATGTCGCTTCGTTATCGCGCGGTAGCCAGACGGCAACCATTTCCCCATTGCGGGCATCGGAGGCGGGCTTCATTACCACGATATCGCCGTCGTTGATCATGGCGTCTATCATTGAGTCTCCCTTGACCTCGAGAGCGAAAAGTGCGTCGCCTTTTTCCTTGGAGGGAAGAAGTGTGCGCGCAATATCCACGGCGTTGGCTTCGTTGTCTGTGAGGTAGCTGACGTTTGGATCCAACTCGGGGAGGGGGATGCCAGCCGCAATAGGTCCCAGAATCGGGATGCGAAGCATATCCGCTGAATAGTTGGGACCGGCCACGCGGACGCCGCGTGAGATCTTTCGGTCGCGTTCGATCTTGCCCATCTTTTCGAGTTGGTCGAGGTAGTAATTGACCACCGAGGTCGAGGTGATCCCCGTCTTCTCTCCAATTTCGCGGATGGATGGCGGGTACTTGTTTTCGCGCTGGTATTCCGCGAGAAATTCAAGAATTTTCTGGTGGCGTTCGCCGAGACCTTTACTTTTTCTGACCATCATCATAGCAACCTCCAGCCCATAAAATTGGGCATTCTTCGCTCATTTGTGCTATGAATATAACCGAACGTCTGTTCTGTGTCAAGACCGAGTTTGCGGCGGGAGGTTACGGTTTAGAGCCAGGTCCGGCGGCGCATCCACATGTACATCAGGATGGGGGTAAGCGCGAGTAGCCCAAGGATGCCCACGAAGACAGGGCGCTGCATCCACTCCCAGATGGCGTCTTCCGTCTTGGGGAAGAAGAAATTCATGCCAAAGAAGGCGACGATGAACGATAGGGGCATGAACAGGGTGGTAATGGTGGTGAGGGTCTTCATGATTTCGTTCATGCGGTTGTTGACCACGGAGAGATATGTGTCCAGCGCCCCGCCGACAAGGTCGCGCAGGTTTTCGTTCAGGTCGTGCAGGCGGACGAGGTGGTCGTAAATGTCGCGGAAAAAGATGCGATCACGAGGGTCGATGATGCGGTAATCGTCACGGGCGAGCTTGTTCAACACTTCGCGCTGGGGGAGCAGGATGCGACGCATGGAGAGCAGGGCGCGTTTGAGAGCAAACAACCGTTCGAGAGTGCGCGGCGATGGCTTGTCGAAGATTTGGTCTTCCAGCGCATCGATGGCGGCGTCGATTTTTTCGACGGTGGGCATGTAGCCAGCCACGAGGTTGTCAATAATTTTGTATAGGAGGTGATCCGCGCCGTTTTGTACGTTGCGCGGATCCCGGTCGCAGGCGGACCATGTATCGTCGATCGCGGGGATGGGAAAGTCGTGATGTGTAATGAGGTAGTTCTGCCCGAGGAAGATATCCAGTTCGTCAATTTCCGTTTCCCATTCGTC
>CAYPCK010000170.1:0-5703 GCA_964409185.1 uncultured Anaerolinea sp.
GACAGGCTTGTAACATCGGGGGACTATGATAAGCGTATGAAAACCTATGCCGATAACGAAACCTTGTTGATCGCCGCCGCCCAACGCGGCGACTTGGATGCGTTCAACCTGCTCGCATTGAAATACCAGGATATGCTGTTTCGTATTTCCCTGCGTATCACGCACGATGAGTGTGGCGCGCAAGATGCGACACAGAATGCATTGATCCAGGCATTCAACAATTTGGGGTCGTTTCGCGGCGGGTCCTTCAAAAGCTGGCTGGCGCGGGTGGTGGTCAACGCCAGTTACGATGAATTGCGGCGCGAGAAGCGTCACTTGTCCGTGCCGTTGGAATCGTTCAATAGCGAAGGCGAAGAGATTGAATCGCCGGCCTGGATGATGGATCCGTCCGCGGGTCCGCAGGAGTGGGCGGAAACCTCCGAATTGAGAGACGCGCTTCAAGGGTGCATCCGCTTCCTTTCCCCCGATTATCGCTTGATGGTCATTCTCGTGGACATCGAAGGGATGTCGTATGAAGAAGCCGCGCAGGTGACTTGCGTCCCCGTCGGGACGGTGAAAAGTCGCCTCGCGCGCGCTCGGATGCAACTGCGAAAAGCGTTGAAGAAATTCGAAGACATTCTTCCAATCGCCTATCGGGTCGAATTGCCCAACTTTGCCCACGCTTGAACCAGGGTTTGCCGGGGTTCGTTTACGCGGAGCATGCTGCTCCGCGTAATTTTTTTCTTGCTATAATGCCGCAGGTATACTCTTCATCGATAGGAGTCCGTCATGAAACGCTGGCATGGGTCGTGTATTGGCGCGTTATTCGTTTTGCTGGTCGGAGGCGCATTGTTGTTGTTCATCGTGCCTGTGGGCGGCGCGATGCTGGCGGGTATCCCACCGGTGTTCGACGCGCTAACCGAAAGGGCGGTCTGCCCGAACGCTGTTTCGGTCGAGAAAGAGGAATACAACTCTGGTCCGGTGACGACAAGTCCAACGGGGATCACGGGTCATCAAGAGGAGTGGACTTGCGCGTTCGAGGATGGTACCCAAAAGGTGATTCCTAACGAGGAGATCGCTGTGAAAGGGCTCGCTGCATCGTTCACAGCGGCGGGGATTTGCAGTGGTTCGATCGTGTTGTTCCTCGCCATCCTTGCGGCGATTATCGGCGGAAGGATGGTAAAGCCACAGAAATAAAATAACACCGGCGAGAGTGCTCAGCCGGTGTTATTTTATAACGAAGAAATCGTCAGGGAATGACGGGAATGTCACACTGGCATGTGGTGTAGTTCCATGTACCGCCGACTTGGATACAGGAGTTGAGTTCGGTCATGCTGGGCGTACAACCGGATCCTTCCGCCTTCGGCGGCGCAACCAGCGGGCAAATACCGGGCTCGCTTCCTCTTGGCTCAAACCCAACAGCCATGCGGCAGGAGTTATCCAGTTCGAACACGGCTTTGATCGGGTAAAAGTTCGGTAACCCTGGGTCTGCCGCGCCTGCCTGCTCGTGGGTGTAATGATCGCTGAAGTCGAACATGGCAGGGTTGAGGTTTCCATGACCGGTCCACATATCCACCAGGTACAGGAAGGGGTTGCCGAGCAGGGAGCGCTTGACGGCGATTTCAACGGTGTTCGGGTCGTTTGGCGACACGCGAATCCACGCGCTGTCCGGGTCGCTGCCTTTGCCGCTGTCGAACAGGTTCGATTCAAACCCGTCGCCGCCCGCCGCATTTTTATCGGAAACCATGGCGGTCAGGTTTCCCACATCCCGATTCGTATCCTGATACACCTGTACCCCGTCAGCGGTCCACTCGGTTGAGGCGGGATTCAATGCGATGATCAAATAATCGCCCTTGCCGTTCACGTCGGTATCCAGTTGCATGGCGAAACGATACGGTGAAACATTTACCGCTGACCGGTCGACAACTTTGATCGTGCCGTAGATCCAGGTATCGTCTTGGAAGACGAAGGTGTCTATGATGTCGAGTTCGTGGTAGTAGATATCCATGGTGTTGGCGTTGAACGGGCGCTCGAATTTTTCGAACGTGAAGCGGTCGCCGCCGTTGGATTTTTTCTGCGAAGCGGTCACCGACGAATCGTAATCGCCCGCATGACTGCTGCGGTTTTCCGGCAGGTTGACCGGGATCAGGGTATGCTGAATCGATATTTCCGTCGGGGGCGGGAGCGATGTATTGGCTGTGAGAACGACCGCTGTGGCGGGCGGTTGCGTGACCGGAAGGGAAGTGGGAGTCTCCTGTCCCGGCACGTTGCATGCCAGGATCACGGTTAGGGCAGAGATCAATAGCCAGAATGTTTTTGAAATCTTTTTTCTCATGTCAAATTTCCTTGGGAAGAGGGTTCGTTCCTATGCAAAATATTGAATGTTTTAGGGTTGCTTACCGGCAAGCGGACATTTCAGGCACGAGTGTACGGCTGAACTGTTCCAGTTCTGCCTCGCCGGAGACGGGAAATACGATCAGTGTTTCACGCACATGATTCCCGTCAATGGTAGCCACCCAGAAGCGTCCCAGATAATCCGAGCCTTCATCGCTGAAAGCCAATTCGAACAAGCGCAGATCGTCGGTTCGACATTCGTCCAGGAATTCGTACTGGTCGTAATACTGGAAGATGATCTCGAAATTTTCGCGGGAATAATAGTCGTCGAGGATGGGATCGGTAACGCCGCAAAAAATGACCGTGTCGAAATTGATGACCGCGTTCATCGTTTTGCTTCTTCGTGTGACCGTGATCCGATATTCCGCCACGGTGTAACTCAGGTCCCAGTCGCCGTCGGCGAATTCGGATTCTTGATAATGCCGGGCTTGCTCCACGTCCGTGTCGCCTGGCATGGTATCGGGACATTCGCCAGGGATACTCGACGGCTGCTCCGGAGTCGCCAGCATCGTTGAGGTGTTGCACGCAAGCGCAAGAAAAGTTGCGCCGACCGGCAACCAGTGAGTAAGTTTCATATCGCCAATCTCCCGAGTTAGAAAAACAGGGATGCAGAGCGGTTCTGCATCCCTGTGGAGTTACTTGCTCAACTTCTTTTTGAGCGCCTCGTTCAAGGCAGGGACAACCTCGAACAGGTCGCCAACCACGCCATAACGCGCCACCTTGAAGATCGGCGCATCGGCGTCTTTGTTGATGGCAACGACCATCTTTGCGCTTCTAATGCCCGCCAGATGTTGAATCGCGCCGGAGATGCCGCACGCGATGTACACATCGGGCGCGACGACTTTGCCTGTCTGCCCGACTTGGTTGGAGTAGGGGATATAGCCCGCATCCACCGCCGCGCGGCTTGCGCCGACCGCGCCGCCCAGCGTGGAAGCCAGTTCGCCGACGAGTTTGAATCCTTGCTGGGCGCGCCAGACCTCCGCTTGTTTGTCGTCGAGTCCAGCAGGGGGCTGGAGCGAGGGATTATTCGAGACGCCGCGCCCGCCAGAGACGATGATGCCCGCGTCGTTCAGGCTTACGCCTACTTCAGCAACGCTGTAGCCTTCGACAGTTGACTTTGCATCGGTCCTCGCTTCGACTTTGGTGATGGTTCCGCTTTTTCCTGAGCCTTTTTCAGGCTTCGGAAAGGCGCGTCCGCGTAAGGCGATGAATTGCAACGACGAAGAACATGTCACCTTCTCGAACAACTTCGCCTCGTAAATTGGTCGCGTGACCACAACTGAATCGCCGTTCACTTCGACGGCAGTGGCATCGGTTATCACGCCGCAGTTCAAGTCCACGGCAGACATGGCGGTCAGTTCACGGGTGCGAGTCGTTGTAGGGAACAGAATCAGGTTTGGGCTGAGAGATGAAACGAGCGCGGATAACGTAGATGCATATGCCTCAGCGCGAAAATCCAAAAGGGCGGCATCATCGGCGAGCAGGACATCATCCGCGCCATAATCGAACGCATCTTGCGCGATGGACGAAATACCCGAACCGAATATGATGGCTGACGCTGAACCCAAACTTTTTGCCAGTCCCAATGCCTCCCACGACGCGGGCTGAACCTCGCCTTTGAAGTGATCAATGTACACGAACGTTTTCATAACACCTTCTCCGCGATCAGTTTGTCGGCGAGTTTGTCGGCGATATCGGCGGGGCTTTCACCGGAAATAATTTCAACCGATGTGTCGCGCGCGGGCGGGTTCATCAACTCTGCGCGTTTGATGATCGCGCTCGGCGCGGGGATGCCAAGATCGCCCAGCGACCACACAGGGATTTCCGCCTTGGATGCTTTGCGAATGCCCATGAACGACGGGTAGCGCGGCTCGCCAATGCTTTGCACGACGCTGATCACCGCGGGCAGATTCGCTATGACGGATTGCCTGCCCTCTTCGATGACTCGTTCGACGCGGACGCTTCGTTCTTCCACTTTTATTTGCCCCGCCAACCCTAGCATGGGCCACCCCATCAGCCGCGCGGTCTGCGCGGGCGTGAGGCCCGATCCGCTATCGAGCGTCTGCCGCCCGAAGATGATCATGTCCACGCCGCCGATCTTTTGGATCGCCGCGGCGAGGACGCGCGCCGCGCCTTGTGTATCGAGATCGTTCAACGCGGGGTCAGAGACGAGGATGGCGTTATCCACGCCCATGGCAAGCGCGTGCTTGAGCGCCTCCTTCGCGGATTCGGGTCCGATGCACAGCGCAGTGACGGTGGACCCGCTCACGGCTTCGCGTTGCAAAAGCGCGCCTTCGACGGCGTATTCGTCGAACGGGTTGATGACCAGCGGCGCATCTCCCGTGTTGACCTGCCCATTCTCGGCTTTCACCTTCGCCTCCGAGTCTGGAACTTGTTTGATACATGCGATGATTTTCAAAGTTATGTCTCCTAAAGCAATTTTGGTTATTTTATTGCAAACGTCATCACCATAAACAGAAGATACATCACCCCGCCCGCCGCGGCGACCAGGTTCGCCGCCCCATTCAGCGATGGGTCAATGCCGCGCAGGAGAAAGTTGATGGAGAGGAACACCCATGTCAACACGTGACCCCAGCGGATGAAGAAATACCGCATGCCCGGCGCGGCTGTATTCTTCGTGTGAGGACCGACATACACCCAGACGATGGCGAGGAACATGGCGAGCCCAGCCCACAGGTACCATGGCAGGTTGAAAAACCCTATAATCATTGTATGCTCGTAAAACTAATCAGCCTTCCAGTTCTCAAGTCCAATTCGCAGGCATGACCATGTACTGTATATGCTGAAAACGTCTCGCCATCCTCGTTGAGTTTGACCCGCGAAAAAAACGTATTACCGTCTGGCGTTTCCGCCTTCCAGAGGAGTTTTCCGTTGGGAGCGACCAGATACAGGTTGGACTCGCCGCGCGGGAACCCGCTGGAACTTTCCAGGACGAGCATCCCCGCCGTCAACTGGATGGTTTTATCAATTTTCGTGTGGAGGGGTTGGATTTCCATGCCTGCCTCGATTGATACCGCGATTATACCTTGTGCTGTGCCAGCCCCCCGAAAAGAAAAAGCCCGATGCGGTTGGAACTCGCATCGGGCTAAGGGATATGGGGATCGGCTTTCATGATTTCTTCTCGATACCCATGTTGCTCAATTCGTCTGAATTGATATTCGAGACGAGCAGGTCCGCGCTGGCCAAAGCGACGAACAGGAGCAAACAAACGATCACGGCGGCGACGAACATGGTATTCTCCTTTCTCTGAAGTACACTCAATATAACCATTTTCGCTTTGAAACGCTACATCCCCTAACAGTACTGAAA
>CAYPCK010000171.1:0-5671 GCA_964409185.1 uncultured Anaerolinea sp.
TACTCAGCCTCACGTTGACGGCTTTCTGGTGAGCCGAGCCGGCGCCCGTGGATACGCCGCCGGACGAGGAAATCAAAAGTATCACCATTGTCATCTCCGAGGATCCGCCGTCCTTCAACCCGATGGTGGCGGATACCGGCTACGACGCGATGGTGATGGAACTTGTCCTGCTCGGCATGACGGATGTCGACCCCAATGGCAATGTCTTCACCGAACTCGCCGCCGACCTGCCGACCGTGGAAAATGGCGGGGTGACTCTCGATGAGGATGCCGGCACCATGTCGGTGACGTGGGTGATGCGCGAGGATGTGCTATGGGAAGACGGAGATCAAGTGACCGCCGAGGATGTGCTGTTCACATGGAACGCCATCTCGGATCCCGAGAATGGCACGTGGATCCCCGGCATTGACTACATCGACTCGGTCGAACAGTTGAGCCAGTATTCGTTTGTCGTCAACTACAACACGTTTTACCCCGGCTACCTGACCCAATTCGGCGGCGAACAACTCGCCATCTGGCCCGCGCACTATTGCGATGCCTCTCAGGGATTCCTCGCCTGGGATTGCGGTCGCGACCCGTTGAGCAGCGGTCCTTTCGTGTTACACGACTGGATCGAAGGCGACCACATGACCTTCCACCGGAACGATAATTTCTACCTCGCTCCGAAACCGGACCTCGACCAGGTGATCGTGCAGATCATCCCAGACGACGCCGTCCGCAAAACGATGATGTTGAACAGCGACGCGGACATTGATATGTGGATCAACGCCAACACGGCGCACGACCTTGAAGGTTCGGATACAGTCAGGGTTAGCGCCAGCCCGACCGACCGCTGGGTGATGCGCCTGTACTTCAATCTCGCCGAAAAAGGAACGGTGGACCCAAACGCGACTCCGCACCCCATTCTTTCGGACGTCAACGTGCGGCAGGCGATTCGCTCCGCCATTGATGTGGATACCATCGTGGACGAAATTTTCTTCGGGCTGGCAACCCCCACATGGACAGAATTCTTCCGCTCGCCGTATCAGTGCGATGTGCCGCGCCCGGTCTTCGACCCGCAAGCGGCAAAAGCCCTGCTCGAATCCTCCGGCTGGACGGATTCGGACGGCGACGGCGTGCGCGAATGCAACGGCTGCTCCACCGGCGCGCCGGATGGCTACGAAATGGAAATGGAATTCATCGCCTATGCGGAATATGGCGAACCGCTCGAACTCACCCAGCAATTGATCGCCGAAATGCTCGGCGAGATCGGGATCAAGTTGAATATTTCGGTGGTCGAGGGAAGCATCCTGTGGGATCAAGCCGAAAACGGCGGCATCGAACAAAGCGGCAACTTCGATATTGACATCTACGATGACGGCTACGCCGGCGTCGACCCCACCGACTACATTTGGGAATTGTATTCGCAGGAAGCCCTCGTGCCCGGCGGCGGTTACAACGTCATGCGTTACGACAACCCGGTCGTGGATGCGTTGATCGACGAAGCGTACACCCTCGACGAAGCCTCCCGCAAGGAAACCTTCTGCGGTATCGCCGATTTCATCAACGAGGAACTCCCCATCGTGCACCTGTTCACTCTCGCCAACCTTGAAGCCTATTCCGCCCGCATCGACGGCGTGCAATCCACGGTCAATGACCTTGTAACGTGGAACATCGCGGATTGGACATTGAAATAACGAAGCCAGATTCTGCCGCGAATTCACGCGGATGTTCGCGAATCTGATTTAATACGTTCGCGCGAATTCGTGAAATTCGCGGCTGAGGTTTTCGGTATTCATGCGAGAGAGTCGCAACAATCTGAAATGACCACCTACATCGCGCGTAGATTGATCCAAACCGTCGCCTTGCTTTTCCTCCTCAGCGTCATCCTCTTCGCGCTGGTCAATGCCGCGCCCGGCGGACCGATCTCCGCGTACGGGGGGAGGCGTCCGCGTCCCGAAAAGGTGGAACAACTCAAACGTCAGTTCGGACTCGACAAGCCGTTGTACGTCCAATATGTCTATTGGCTGGTCGGCAACGACTGGACGCAAATCGATTCCGACGGCGACGGAGTCAACGATGAGGCGGGTTCACGCAAAGGAATCCTGCGCGGCGACTTTGGCTTTTCATATCGCACGCGCCAGCCCGTGCTCGAAGAGATCGGCTTGCGCCTGCCGAACACGATCACCCTCATGGGCATCACCATGTTCACCGCGCTCGTCATCGCCATCCCGATCGGCATTTACTCCGCGATCAAACAATATTCGGTCTTCGATTTTTTCGCCACCACGTTCTCCTTTGCAGGGCAAGCCATCCCTGAATTTTGGTTGGGGTTATTGCTCATCATCGTTTTTTACGCCACACTAAACAACCCGTGGACGGGAGAACCCCTGTTACCTTCAGGCGGGATATCTTCACTAGACAGCGGGTTCTCCCTTTCAGACCGACTCGCCCATCTGGTTCTCCCGGTTCTGACCGGCGCTTTGGGCTGGATCGCCTGGTATTCGCGTTTCCTCCGTTCGAGTTTGCTCGAAATCCTCCCGCTGAATTATCTCAAGTCTGCCCGCGCCCGCGGATTGACCGAACACATCGTCATCTACAAACACGCGCTCAGCAACGCGCTGATTCCCATCGTCACATTAATCGCGCTGGATCTGCCATATATTTTTACCGGGGCGGTGTTGGTCGAATCGATTTTTGCGTGGCCCGGCATGGGACGCCTGTATTACCAAGCCGCCGTCGAGCGCGACTATCCGTTATTGCTCGCCGTACTGATCATCGGCGCGGGGTTCATCATCCTGTGCAATTTGATCGCAGATGTGTTGTATGCGTATCTTGATCCGAGGGTGAGGTATGAATAATTATTGCCATCGCCAGTGGTTGAGTAGCGAGCGTTCGTTGCGAGCGTATCGAAACCACCGTGCAACAAGAATACTTTCCCAAATTGCTGGTTTCGATACGGGCGGAAAGCGCATCCGCCCTCCTCAACCACCGGCGTATGAATGAATATGAACACTCACCCCATCGACCTCACCTCCAACGTCTGGAAACGATTCAAACGTCATCGCGGCGCAATCGTGGGCATGGTCATGATCGGCCTCGTTGTCATTCTGTGCGCGTTTGCTTTTCTATCTCCGTTCGATTCTGAAAAATCAAACCTCCCCGAAAAATTCCAGCCGCCCTCTCTCACCCACTTGCTCGGCACCGACGCGTTTGGGCGCGACCTGCTCACGCGCATCCTGTACGGTGGGCAAGTCTCGCTCGCCGTTGGCGGGATCGCTGTTGCGATTTCCCTGCTCATCGGGGTCCCTGTCGGCGCGCTGGCGGGTTACTACGGCGGCTGGATTGATTCAACACTCATGCGTATCACCGACGCGTTCCTGTCACTGCCTTCGTTTCTCGTTTTGATTCTGCTTGCGGCGATGCTTCGCGAAGTGGAACTCCCCATCTTTCAACGCAACAGCGTGTTGACGATCAGCCTCGTCATCGGCGTCCTCTCATGGATGACCTTCGCCCGCCTCGTCCGCGCCGCCTTCCTCACCCTGCGCGAACTGGATTACGTCTCCGCCGCGCGCGCCCTCGGCGCATCGGACAAACGCATTATGCTTGGGCACATCCTCCCCAACGGGGTCGGCGTCGTCATCGTCGAAGCGACACTGCAACTCGGTTACGCCATCATTCAAGAGGCAGGCTTGAGTTTCCTCAACTTCGGCATCCAACCACCCACGCCGTCGTGGGGAAACCTCATTTACACCGCACAGGATCACTTCACAAAATATCCATGGCTGGCGATCTTCCCCGGTCTGGCGATCTTCTTCACCATCATCTCCGTCAACTACATCGGCGACGGCTTGCGCGACGCGTTCGACCCGTACAAGGTGCTGGAGCGGGTTGGGGAGTGGACATAACCTCTTGACAACAAACACCGTTATACAAATGCTCGGCTGGGCAGGCTCCATCTTGTACCTCCTCGCCTATGCATTGGTCTCGCTCAAAAAGACCGAGGGCGATTCGGTGTTGTATCAAGGCATGAACATCGTGGCGGGCGTCTTCCTGGTCATTTACACGTTCTCGCTCGAAGCCTTCGCCACCACAGGGCTCAACGCGGTGTGGGTCGCCATCGGTCTGTTTACGCTGGGGCGCAAATGGCTCCGCCGAAGCTGACGAGATTTCTCACCCCCGGCGCGCGTGTGGACGAGATCGAACGCGGCTGGCGTCTTTCCATCCCTGCGGGAAATGCAGATAAGTATCGCAACGCGCAACTGGATGACTACGCGCGCCTCTCGCGCCGACGATTCCCGCATCGCTTCTCTCTACATTTCAGCCTGCTCGCCCGCACCTCAAGCGACTCCATCCCCGGCACGTGGGGGTTCGGCTTGTGGAATGATCCGTTCGGGTTGTCGTTGGGCTTTGGAGGGAATCCGTTTCGACTGCCCGCGTTGCCGAACGCGGTCTGGTTCTTCGGCGCATCGAAGGAGAATTATTTGTCGTTCGGTGGTCTCGATACGGCTTCGCCTACTCGACCACCT
Source organism: uncultured Anaerolinea sp. (assembly GCA_964409185.1). Taxonomy (GTDB): domain Bacteria; phylum Chloroflexota; class Anaerolineae; order Anaerolineales; family Villigracilaceae; genus Defluviilinea. Next base: position 4,509 of record CAYPCK010000171.1, read on the forward strand.
GTGGCAAACGGTTTCATGGCGCAAACTTTTCGTTCGCCGAGGTTTCACCCGTCCTTGATTCCGGCGGGACTTGCCTTTCCCTTTTCGCGCAAAGCGACGCGTAAAATGTTGGGAAAAATCATCGGCGAGGATGGAGTCGCGTTGGGCTTGAATCCAACCGACTGGCACCGATACAGCCTCACGTGGGATGAGAAGCGTGTCGCTTTTGAGGTGGATCACATCCAGGTATTCGAGTCGCCGGTGAGTCCGCATCAACCGCTGGGGTTGGTCATCTGGATCGATAATCAATTCGCATCGTTCACCCCCGATGGAAAGATCGGGTTCGGAGTTTTATCGAACCCCGAACCCGCGTATTTAGAGATTAGAGAATTAGAGATTAGCTAGCGCATCGTCCAGAATGTCGGCAGATAAGTTCGCAAAAGCGCGTCGACGATCAAGCCGACCAGGATGAAACCGCCGAATTGACGGTTGTGCTGGAAGGCGAAACCCGAAAACCACACGGGCCAGAACGGACGCGCTGCCTCTGGCGGAGTGGACGGTTTCGGGGAATTCAAAACTTTGATCGCGTTGATCGCATCCTTCGCGGCGAGGAAGACGATAAGCATGGCAGGAGTGAAATAGCGCGTGACGAATACAAGATAAACGATCACGATATAAATGAGGATGATCGCGACCTGATCGACGCGGCGTGCAAACGCCTCGCCCACGCGCACCGGGAATGTGCCCACGCCTTTGGCTTTGTCATCGTCGTGCTTGTCGATATGCTTGGCAACATTGATGCTGGCAACACCGAGACCATACGGGACGCCCGCCAGCACCGCGCTCCACACATTAGGCATGACGATCTCGTTTCCGCTGAATAGCGCGAGCACATAATACACGCCGCCGATGAGGATGGGTCCCCAAATTAGAAAGATCGTAAATTCTCCCAGCCCCCAGTATTTGAAGGGATAGGTATACGCCAGCAATGCGACTGCGCCGAAGGCAAACAAGCCGATCACGGTTGTATTGAAGCCAGTATTCAACAGTACATAAACGCCGGCAAGTGTTGCGAGGAAACCGCTGACAAGAAACCAGCGAATCTGTTGCGGCTTGGTGAAGAATCCCTGCACGAGCGGGTGGACGCCATACTGCGTGCGGAAGTAGTTGTCCTTATCCACGCC
>CAYPCK010000172.1:0-687 GCA_964409185.1 uncultured Anaerolinea sp.
TGATGGAACTGACGGATACAACCGTGCGCATATCGCTGAATGTCTCAAATAGATATGATCCGCCGATGCCTACAACGACTCCAATCAGCCCGCCGACGATGCTGAGCAGAAGCGCTTCGATCAGGAATTGCAGGCGGATATCGTTAGGCGTCGCGCCGACGGACTGACGAATGCCGATCTCGCGCGTGCGTTCCGTTACGCTGACGAGCATGATGTTCATGATGCCGATCCCGCCGACGATGAGCGATACGCCCGCCACCCATGCCAATAAATTGCGGAACGCAGAGGTGGTTGACTCCTGAGTGTCAATGATGTCGTCCTGCGTGGTCACCGAAAAATCGGCGGTGTCGAGAGTGACCTCGTGGCGTTTGACGAGCAGGAGATTGATCTGGGTGATGATGTCTTCAATGTTTGCTTCAGGATCCACCTCCACGGAGATCATGAACACGCGGTCGCCGATGATGCGCGCGAATTGGGAAGGTGTGAATTTTTGAAATACGACCGTGACGGGTGTATATAACCGCGCGTCGAAATCGGTGCCGCCCACCGAGCCTTTCTCTGCCATCACGCCGATCACAACCAGTTTTGTGGAACCGACAGTGATGGATTGCCCGATGGGATCGGAATCGCCAAAGAGTTCCTGCGCCAGGGTGTAGCCAAGCACCGCCACTTTTTGTTTCCGTTCCA
>CAYPCK010000172.1:697-5653 GCA_964409185.1 uncultured Anaerolinea sp.
TCCACATCGTTTGCATTAAAGTAGCGTCCGTTGGAGATTTTTATGTCTCGTACGGCAGGTAGCCCTGGCGATGAGCCGACGATGCTCACTTGGTCAAGTTGTATCTCACCGACCTTGATGGTTTGTGATGTATTTTGTTCGACAACGACGGCAGTGACGCCATCGATCTCTTCTTCGATGGCAATTGCATCGTCATAGACCAAGCCGCCGCTCCCGCCTCCGCCGCCGGGTCCCATTCGGACGAAGTTGCTTTGTACGAACAACAGGTTGGAGCCGAGGCTTGTGATCTGTTCCTGAATGGAGGCTTCCGTTCCCGCGCTGATCGCGACCATGATGATGACCGCCGCCACGCCGATGATGATGCCAAGCATGGTTAGGAAGGAACGGATCTTGTTTTTGAGGACCGCCTCCCATGCAATTCGCATGGCTTCCATGGGTTTCATGCGAACACCTTCCTTTTATTGAAGACGATGGTATCCACCAGCCCGTCTGTCAGGTTAATTGTTCGTTGGGTATGCTCGGCGATTCTCGGATCGTGAGTCACCATCACAATGGTGGTGCCCTGTTCGTGCAATTTGTGAAGCAGGTTCATGATTTCCACGCCTGACCGGCTGTCGAGATTGCCCGTCGGTTCGTCGGCGATCACAAGCACAGGGTCGTTGATCAATGCGCGCGCAATCGCTACGCGTTGCTGTTGTCCACCGGAGAGTTCCTGCGGTTGATGCGTCATCCTGTCTGCCAGCCCGACCAGTTCGAGCATGGCTTTACCTTTTTCTTCTCCCGCTTCGACAGAGTCGGGGCTGGAATGGTTGTATAAGAGCGGGAGAGTCACGTTTCGTAATGCCGTTGTGCGCGAAAGCAGGTTGTATGCCTGGAAGACGAATCCGATCTTGCGATTGCGAATGCGAGCCAGTTCAATTTTATCGAGATGGCTCACGTCTTCATCGTCAAGAATATATTGTCCGCTGGTGGGCTGCGACAGACAACCAAGGATGTGCATTAAAGTGCTCTTGCCCGAGCCAGACGGTCCCATGATGGCGACGAATTCTCCCGCATGAATTTCGATGCTGACGCCTCTCAATGCTTCCACGCTCACATCGCCCATGCCGAATACTTTGGTGATCTCCGCTGTTTCGATGATCTTCCGCGCGACCATTATTCGGTCTCCGTGATGCCGGTGGTCACAACCTCACCGGCTTGCAGCCCAGACTTGATCTCGGCGAATAATAGATCCTTGATCCCCACTTCGACCACCCGCAAGCGCGGTTCACCATCTTCGAGCACGAAGACGGCGTATTCTCCGGGGTTGGTCTCGCGTAAGGCTTCGATGGGCACGAGTACAACATTTTCCGCGCGGCCCCCGATCACATCCACCGCGGCGGAGGTGCCAAGCGGAAGGTTCAAAGCGGCGTCGACATTTTCCAGTTGAACCAATGCCCGCACAACGGACGTGCCGCTTGCCGTGTATAGCCCCGGATCCACCTGAACCACAGTTCCAGTAAAGACCCGCTCAGGCAGGATGTCAAAAGTTATATCTGCTTCATAGCCGACGCGGATGTTTGCCCAATCTGACTCATCAAGAAAGACTTCAAGGTATGGCTGGCTCAAATCGGAAATGATCGCGACAACCGCTGAACCACTGACGATATCGCCTACGCCGAAGTCAAGCGACATGACCGTGCCGGAGATGGGAGCAATCAGTTGCGTGTCAGTCAGCGAATGCTGCGCCTCTACCAGGGCATCCCTGGCGCTTTGGAGTTCTGCCAGAGCCGAGCCGGTGGCATTGGCAGGGATGTTTTCGCCATTCAGCGCCGCAAGATAGTCTTTTGCTTCTGCAAGCGATGCTTTGGCAAGTTCGTATGAGGCGCGCGCCGCGTCGATCTCCGCTTTGGTTGGCGCGTACACGACGGTATATCGTTTGCCTGTTTCTTCATCGATGTAATAGACTACCCGCTCCTCGCCGGTGAAAGGATTGGTCTCCGTCTCAGTGAAGTGCTCCTTGACGTATGAGTCATAGGCGGCTTGCGCGGATCGTAGATTCGCTTCTGCAAGCTTTAGCGCGAGTTCGGCGTCTTTCAGTCTTTGCTGGGTTTCAGCGGAAGAGTTCGCGGAATCTGCCGCCTGCGCCGCGATCAAGGCTTCCTGTGCGGCGGTTGTTCGCTCCTCCCACGTCAGCACCGACGGGCTGATGAGATATTCCAGTTCGACTTTTTCCGTAGCAAGGGTAACCTCGGCAATCGCGAGAGTTTGCTTCGCGGTCGCGATCGCGGCAGGGGAGGTCAACTCTGCCAGGGCGCGTTTTGCCTGTTCGTAATTCAATTGAGCCGATGTGTTGTTCAACTGCGCCAGCGCCTGGCCCGCTTCCACCTGATCGCCGACGTTCACGAAGACTTCCGTCACTTGCCCGCCTGCGCCAAAGCCGAAAGAGGCATCAGAATTCGAAATCAATGTGCCGGTTCCGTTGGCGTAGATCACCAGGTCGCCCTGACGCGCGGTAGCGGTTTGCAACTCAGATTCAACCGCGGTCTGTGCGGATGCTTGCGCGTTTATGTAGTACGAATACGCCGCCAGTGTTACCAGGATAACGAGAGCCCCTCCGATCATCCAGCCTGTCTTCCTGCCGAGTTTGTGCTTATTCCATTTCGATTGCGGTACTGCCATTTCCTTGATCGTCGCCATCGCGCTTACCCTTTCTTTTCTGTAAATATATATTGCACAGAGTATAGATATCCAATATCAAGAGCCGGTCATGAAAGTATGTGGAAATTGTGTGGCTTACAGAAAGAAAAAAAGGCTCATCCGCAGTACGGATGAGCCTTCATGCTATTGTGGAATGGGTTAGTTCTTTGTATTCGCCGCGGGCAACTTGCGCGGCGCGACCATGCCCCAGCGCGACGCGCCGAGATACAGAATTTCGAGAATCAGATCTTCATAGCGGATACCCTCCGCTTTAGCTTGCAGGCACAGGTCGCTGTAATCGGGGGTGAGACCGGGCAGAGTGTTGATCTCAAGCAGGCGCGGGTTGCCGTCTTCGTCGAGGCGGATGTCGGTGCGCGAAATATCCAATGCGCCGAGGAGTTGATGCGCGCGCAGGGCGAAGTAGCGGAGTTTCTTTTCGAGTTCGGGTTCGACCACCGCCGGGCAGAAGTAGCCCGGCGCGCCCTCCTCACCGACCTCTTTCGATTTGGACGCGTTGCTGTACACCTTGGGCGTGACGGACCGGGTCATATCCAGTTCGAGGATGGGGAAGCGGTGGAAGCCGTCTTTTTCGTACCACTCGGGGTTGCGCGAGTATAGTTTGGCATCGGCGCGGCCCAGGATGCCGACGGTGAATTCGCGCCCGGGCAAAAAGACCTCCACCAGCGCGGGTTGCTGGTAGGTGTTGATGATGTACGAAGCGCGCTCGCGCAGTTCCTTCTCTTTGGTGACGATGGCTTTCATGTCCACGCCCATGCCGGTGCCTTCGCGCGCCGGTTTGACGAAGAGGGGGAACTTCAGTTCGGGGCGCAGGGCTTCATCGCCGACAATGAACTCCTGGAAAGGCGCCACGGGCAGGCGGCGGTCGCGCCAGATGCGTTTGGTCAATGTTTTATCAAGGGAGATTCCGTTCGTGAGCACGCGCGAGCCGGTGTAGGGGATGCCGAGCATTTCAAGCAGGGCTGGCACCTGCGCCTCGCGCGCGTCGCCGCCGAGCCCTTCGGCGATGTTGAAACAGATATCGGGTTGCGCGTCGCGGAGCGCGTAGGGCAGGTCCCGGTCGGCGTGCAGAAAAACCGTCTGGTGGCCGTCCGTTTCAATGGCGGCGCGAAGCGCGTCGATGGTTTCGATGTGGTCGAAATCCGAGAAGGCGTCGGGGGGCACGCCCTCCGGTTTGGGCTGCGAGTCATCCTTGATGTTGGCGAGAACAGCGACCTTCCAGTATCGTTTCATCGCGTTTTGAATCTCCTGTAGTAACGACTTCAGTCGTATTATTTCAGCGACTCACGCCTTGCGCGATTCGCAGTGTCGCCGCTACTTTTACTTCTCGCGCCAATGATAGCGCAATGCCGTCAGATGACAAGGGTTGAAATGATAAGCGGTTGCTGTTAAAGGTTTTAACAACACATTCCCTGTTTGCTCCCGCAGGTTGAGCGTAAGCCGCGAGTTTTTCGATGAAACCTGCGGGACGAATCACTTGCTAGACAATGACTTGCCTTTCAGGTATCATCGGTTCACTTCCAGAAATTCCAACGAAACGGGAAAGAGACAAAACTCGCATGGCAATGTTTTCAAAAGACCTGGGCATCGACCTGGGTACGATGTTCACCCGCATCGCGGATTCGACACAGGTGCTGGCGCAGGAGCCGACCATTGTCGCGATCGAAACGGACGAGCAGAAAATGGTGGCGGTGGGGCAGGAGGCGCGCGACATGTACGGCCGCGTGCCGGAAAGCATCGAAGTGGCGCGACCTCTGAAGAATGGCGTCATCGCGGATTATGAAATCACCGAGACGTTGCTTTCGTACCTGCTTTCGCGCGCCAGCGGGAGCATGCGCATCTTTCGCCCGCGCGTGATGATCTCCGTGCCGTACGGCGTCACCAGCGTGGAACGACGCGCCGTGTACGAAGCCGTGCTGGAGGCGGGGAGCCGCGAGGCGTTTTTAATCCAACAGCCGCTTGCCGCCGCGATCGGCGTTGACCTTCCGATTGGTTCGCCTTCGGGGAACATGGTCATCTGCCTCGGCGGCGGGTGCGTGGAAGCGGCGGTGATGGCGATGTACGGCATCGTCTCTGCTGAAACCCTTCGTTCCGGCGGCATGGACTTCGATGAGGCTATCGTCAATTACGTGCGCCGAAAATACGGCGTTGTGATCGGTCAGGTGACCGCCGAACAACTCAAGACAAGAATCGGCGCGGCAGTACCGCAGGATACCGAGAACAGCATGGAAGTGCAGGGGCAGGACCAGGTGACGGGGT
>CAYPCK010000173.1:0-5633 GCA_964409185.1 uncultured Anaerolinea sp.
GGATTAGAAAGAGAAGAAAAATATATAAAAGTGGCGCAAAAGCGAATAGACGCAATTCAGCCAGAAATGTTTGATCCACAAACTTTTGACGTAAAAAGCAAAAGTAAATCCGCGCCAAAAGTAGAGTTTTCGGTGCTTGTTGAAAATGGCTTATTGCAAGCAGGGCAAAAATTATTTTTCTCAAAAGATAAATCTCGTTTTGCAACTATCAAGCCTGATACAAGAATTCGCACAGTAGATGGTTTTGAAGGAAGTATTCACCAAGCAGGAAGTCATTACATGAATGGCGCACCTTGTAACGGATGGGAACATTGGTTTTTACAAGAAAACGGAAACTTAATCAGTCTCGGTGATGTGCGTGAAAAATACAGAATAGAAAACGGGCTTTACGATGAGCAACCAAGTTAAGCAAATTATCCGCAAAACCGTTTTGGAAATGTTGGGCGACAGTATGTCGTCTGGAAATATCCGCAAGATGGCAGAAAAGCACGCCGAAAAAGTTCATTTTGTGCCTGTTCGGTATCGAATCGTTGGCGGTATCCTTCAAGGGTTAAACATTAAGTTCGGCAATTTCATTGAACAACTCTTGAGAAATATCGTTGAAATAGATACTGGCGTAAAGGTAATGGATGATTCTGGTAAAAAGATAAAACTCTTTTTCACACATGAAACAGACGCACTGATTGATAGTTACATCACAGAACGCCAACTCCCAAACAGCCCTGATGATTGTTCAAGGATGTTTTCCAATCTGCTCGATAAAATTTTAGAAATTGAACGTGGGTCAACCGATGAGCAGAGACAGGGCATTACAAAAGATGTAGATGGTTTATTTCAAACAGATGATGGTTTGATTGTTTATACCGAGTTGAAATATAACGATGACCACGACACAGGCAAATTTGTTGACATAAACAGGAAATTTATCAAAACTTGGGCTGGTTTGGCTGTGCGTTATCAGATTCAATCTAAAGATGAGTTGTTGCCGATTTTGTATTACTTCAATGCTACAAAAAGGTATGGACCGATTTATACGCCAAGCAAAAATATAATGCGTGGCTCACAGTTATTCGATAAGTTTTTGCACATCAGTTACAGTGTTGTTGATGGTTATTTGTCAGAAATTGGTGACGACCCCGAAATTCTTGCCATTTTCGACAAGATGTATAACACGGTAAGAAATCAAAAATTAAATTAAATGGGCTGGGTTCTGTTTTTCAGTTGGCGAGTCTTGCGTTCATCGGGTTTGCCCAACAAAGCGTGCACCTGACGTGTGGGATTCTGCGGCATTTTCGGGCATTTTCCTCGCTTCAAGTTTTTTCTGCTCCCAAGCCGAATCGGGTTGTCGAGTTTGTCGAGACACACGCTCCGCCCGTACGTCCCTGCGTGCCCCAAAGAGGTATAACGCAAACCACCTACAAAGGAGTTGCAACTATGGTCCTGCCGGATTACTGGCTGACACGCCCAATCGCGAACTGCGACAAAAAAGCCCTGAACGCTTTTGACGAACTGCTCAATGCCACCCTCAAGATCGGCGGTTGCCCAACGATTGAATATACGTTGCCCATGCCCAAGTGGCAGTTCCTCTGTCACCTCGCCGATGCTCACGAACTCGCCTTGCACGGTTCGGGCGATGGGAGCATCCCCCTGTTCGAGCCGCGCCAGTCCAACGACCTGAACGAATTCGGGAATCAAAAAGCCGTCTATGCCGCATCCGATGGTCTGTGGGCGATGTTCTTTGCCATCGTTGATCGTGAGCGCGTAACTTCGATCACCAATGCCTGCGTTCGTCTTGCCGACGAAACGGGAACGATCCACGGTCCCTACTACGTCTTCTCCGTCAGCCAATCGGCTCTCCCCTCTCAACCCTGGCGGACGGGTACTGTCTACCTCCTGCCGCGGAGCCCATTCACGACTCAGCCGCCCATGACATTTGGTCCCAACCAGGTGCATATCGCGCAACTGGCAAGTTTTGTGCCTGTCCAGCCGTTGGCGAAGCTCACAGTTACGCCAGCCGATTTTCCCTTCCTGATGCAAATCCGCGGGCATGATGATCAGCGGCTTCAGGAATATGCAACCGCGTTGCAAACCGGCGCGCCCTGGCCCAGCGATACGTGAAGAGTCCACATGCTCCTTACCTGCGAAAACAGGTTGTTATCGCCACATCTTCACCCGTTCCACAATTCGTTCCTCCCTCAAGTCCTGACACACCTTCTTGAAACTCGAACGCGCGCCTTTCCACTCCAAATCTTTGAGCGACTCTTTCAGCGGCACATCCAGCCGAAGCGTGGATAATTCCCTGAACAGCAAGGCATCTTTGTAATTCTGCTGCAGATTTTCAAGGAGCGTCGTTGCGCGACCCAAACTGAATGGAAGTTTCTTCGGGTCCGTGGGAATCTTCTCGATGTGTTTGAACTTCGCCAGCACCGCGGAGGTGGACGCGGCGCCCCAGCCTTTGATGCCCGGGTAGCCATCGGCAGAATCGCCGACCAGCGCAAGATAGTCTGGGATCGATTCTGGTTTTACGCCGAATTTTTCAACCACGCCTTTTTCATCCAACGTGATCTCGCGGCGTCTGTCCCAACAGATCACTTTCTTGCCATCCACCATTTGAGTTAAATCTTTATCCACCGAACAGATGATGACCTGCTCCACCGATTTCTCTTTTTTGAATCGCGCCGTGGCTGTGGCGATGGCATCGTCCGCTTCGAACTTGACCATGGACCATACCGGCACACCCAGCGCGGATATCGCTTCTTCCGCCAATTCAAATTGATTCAAGATAATTGGGTCGACGCCTTCGCTGGTTTTATACCCCGCGTACATCTTGTTGCGAAACGACTCGATCACATGGTCGAATGCCACCGCCACATGAGTCACGCCTTCGGTTTGCAGCAACATCAACAAACTGCGGATTAATCCAAGCGTCGCGCCCACCTCCAGTCCGCTGGCGGATTTTTTGGGCGGCGCGCCGAAGTGCGCGCGGAAGAGTTCGTAGGTGCCGTCAACGAGGTGGATTTTCATTTGCGCCAAACTCCTATGCATTTCTTTTTATTTTTCAAATCCGTTTCAGACTCGATCAACGCTAGGGCATTTTCCCGAATCGACTCGTCTTTGACTTTGTTGTAAACATTCCGCAGCGAAACCACAATATCGTAGCGAATCAGTTTGGCGTTTTTTTCGGTCACACATTCCTTGAACCGTTTGGATAAACCGTCCATGTACATTGCTTGTTGTTTTCTGCCAACGACTGCCACCTTCCACAGTGATTGCATACAATGCCGCGCGGTGACAAAACGTTCATCCTTCGTAACATTGAGCAGTTTGTCGAAGTCCTTGAGCATCCTGCCTTTCGGATCGCTTTTCGCAAGATGAGTCAGGATTTGTGATGTGATTGCACGCACGTGATTATCCTTGTGCGTCAGCCCTTCGACCAGTTCGTCCCATGCCTCATATGCCCAATCAACGGGCTTTTCGGTTTTCTCCATCAGGAAGTAATAAGCTTTGTTTTGCACCTCTCCATCTTCCGAGCGGATGTTATCCAATTGGACGCGAATCGATTTATCCATAAACTTACTTTCCGATCAATTCGATCAAATCTTTCAAGGCTTTTTCCAACAGAGGCTTGTTTGTCTTTATATCATTCATGTTGACAAAATATGTCATACGCCTGTCCTTATAGTCTCCTTGCAACAAACTGTTCTTAACTTGTGGAATGAGCGGATTATGAAAAATCAAATGAACACGCTTGGTCTCCCGCAAATTAAAGGTCACCAGATACTCGCCTTTATAGTTAAAAGAAGGCGCATTCCATTTGATCTCTTCATTGATATTCTTGTTCACACCCTTGATGATGGATCGCACCGCCTCCACCTCCGCTTTGAGCGGGTGACTGAGATTCTCGAGGAATTCATCCACTTTGGCAGTGCGACTCACAGGCGAACCTTTCTTCCTCAGCTTCTCTCCCGCCTGCCCTTGTTTGAAAGACAAACCCTCCGCTTTCAACGCTTCACGCAAGATTCCCAGCGCCTTGGGTCCCATTCCATGCAGTTGAACAATCTCCGCTTCTGTGACTCTGGTCAACTGCTTGAGGTTTGTATATCCTGCTATTTCCAAAGCGCGTGTGGCAGGAGCGCCGATCTTGGGTAGGTCACTTTCACTCTTTTGAGCTTTCGTCATGCAGGTTCTCCTTCGGGCAGCGCGGCAACTTCGTTTTCTTCCATGCAACGCTGAATTTATTCCAAAGGGTCAGGATGAGATCAACTCACCGCTTTCTTCACCAACGCGGTGATCTTCGCTTCTTCAGCGGATGTCAACTTAATGAGCGCAAAACTAGCCGCCCACATATTGCCTTCGTCCAGCTTCGCATCGGGCTGGAAGCCGAAGGTAGCATAGCGCACTCCAAACTTACTCGCCGCCTGAAAAAAGCAAATGACCTTGCCTTCGGCATTGGCGTAAGCGGGCATACCGTACCAGGTCTTTGGCATCAGTTCGGGCACCGTGGCAGTGACAATTTCGTGAATCCGTTTCCCCATCGAACGATCCGTCGGGTCTTTCATCCCACTGATCGCCGCAAGGATGGCTTTCTCGCCTTCGGCTCTATCCTTGCCTGCGCGCGCTTCTGCTTTCATCTCTTTTGCGCGCTCTCGCATGGCAGCTTTTTCCTCGGCTGTAAATCCTGCGCCAGATGACTTGGCGGATTTTTTCGTATCGGCTTTTGGGCTCATAAAATTCTCCTTCTCTGAATTTGGTTGTTTTGACACCTTGCAGGGAAACCAATTTATCTTTATAATAAAGATACTTCAAAATATAGGCAATGTCAAGGGTATGTTTCTATGACGAAATCAACAAAGACCGACTTGAAAAAACGAGCCCTCATGGCAGTGCGGGATTATGGCGTCAATTTGACGCTGTTCCGCAACGCCATGAGCGAATGGGCGGGACTCAACGCCACCGACATGGAATGTTTGAGGCTTCTATCGCAAAAAGGCACCGCCACCCCCACCGAACTTGCGAAACACACAGGTCTCACTTCGGGTGCAACGACCGCCATGCTGAATCGGCTCGAAAAGGCAGGTTTGATCGAACGCCGACCCAATCCCAATGACCGCCGCGGGTCTCTGATCGCTCCTGAAGCATCGAGCAGCGCAAAGATGGCTACATGGTTCGAATCGGCGAGAAAGGCGCAGGATGAGTTGATGTCAACGTACTCTGAAAATGCGCTCGAAATCATCGCCGATGTTTTCGAACGTTTTGCAAAACTTTGGGAGAATGAACGCAAGAAAGTTCAAACCCTGTAAATCACTCTCCGCCATGCGCTTTTTGCAGATCATCCACAATGATCTTTTGCATTTTCAACATCGCATCCATCACCCGTTTTGATTTTTCAGGATCAGGGTCGCCCATCAACTCGCCCAACTGCTTCGGGATGATCTGCCACGACAGACCATACTTGTCCTTGAGCCAGCCGCACATGGACTCCTCGCCCCCATCGGCAATAAGTGCATTCCAAAAATAATCAACTTCAGCCTGATCTTTGCAGTCCACATAGAACGAGACCGCCTCGTTGAACTTGAACTGCGGACCTGCATTCAAGCCGATGAATTCCTGCCCGTCCAATTCAAACTGCACCA
>CAYPCK010000174.1:0-5611 GCA_964409185.1 uncultured Anaerolinea sp.
TTTTCTGGCGAAGGTTATCCAGCGCTTCCTGTTTGCGCAATTGCTCGAGTTGAACCTGCCCGGCGAGGCGTTCTGCCGTTGCCAGCGAACGTTGCGCGTTGGCTTCACCGTCTTGCAGGCGGGACTCCTCGTGCTCGGCGGTTTCCAATTCTTTTTCCGCCGGGTCAATCTTCATGCGCAACGCTTCGATCTGCAAATGAAGAACCCCCTCGCGCTCGCGCGACAACGTTTTCGAATTTTCCAATTCTTTCAACGATGCATCCACTTCGATCAAGCGCGAGGAAATTTCAACGCGACGCGAATCGAACCTCTCCACCTCTCTCCCAATTTCATTTTTCCGTACACGCGCATCTTCCATCGCCCGCTCGACGACCGCGACTCGCGTTCCCCAATACGCGGCTTGCGTCTGCGTTTCCGCCAGGTCGGTTTCGGTCAGTTGCATGGTAAGTAATTTCACTTCCTCTTGCGCGCTGGCAGACTGTGTTTCGATTTCCGACTGGGATTGCTGAAGCGCGGCTTTCGTGGAAGCCGCTTCATCGAACTGGGCTTGAAGTTGACCCTGTTGACTCCTCCGCCATTCCAATTCGCGGCGCGCCGCTTCCGATTCCAGCCCGGCTTGATTCTCCAGCACCTGCGCTTCCTCAAGCCTGTGGCGCGACCCGCGCGCCTCGCCCTCGGCTTGACTCGCCGCCTGAGCCGCTTCGTGAATCCGCGTGGAAAGCGAATCGACCTCGCCATTCAGCGATTCGATCTGCGCGCCCAACGCAGTCAGGGATTCGGTCAACTCGCGCTTTTGGCGAGGCCGGCTCAACGCGGAGGAAGAAGCGGTTTTCCCGGCGATGATCAACCCATCCCCGCGGAAGACCTCCCCGCGCAGGGTCGCCACCCGCGCGTGAGTCGGCAGGTCACGGATCAACCGCCGGGCTGTGGCGCGATCGCGCGCGACAAGGGTATGACCGAGCATCACGCGCACGGCGGGCGTCAACTCGTCGCTCACGCGGACGAGTTCGGACGCCACGCCGAGGCAGTCGTCGTCGTTTGGTTTCGGCAGGGGTTCGCGCGAAAGATGTTCGACGGGCAGGAGCACGGCGCGTCCCGCTTCGTCGGTTTCGAGCAATTGCAACGCGTCTTCGATCTCGTCGGCATCGAGCAGGATGGCATCGAGCGTGTCGCCGAGGGCGGCGGAGATGGCGGTTTCGAATTCGGCAGGCACATCGAGCAACGCGCTCAAGGCGCCGCGCATGCGTTTGAGCCTGAACTGCCGCGCGGCATCAAGCAGAAAGCGCGTGCCCTCCGCATAGCCAGCCAGCGATTGTTCGGCTTGTTCCAGCACCTCGATCTGGGTTTTGACTCGCGTATGCTCTGCAAGGCGGTTGGCTCGTTCTTCGCTTTTGAGTCGTCGTTCAGTTTCCAGGGTCTCAAGATTTCTCGTTTCACGTTCTACGTTCTCTTGCGCCGATCTCAATCGTTCTTCAACCTGCACGCGCCTGGTTCTCACTTCGGCATATTTCTCGCTCGCCGCTCTTGCATTCGTTTCCGCTGTTTCGATGGCTTGTCGCGCTTCTTCGAGGCGGGCGCGGAGTGCCTCGCCGCGCGAAGTCAATTCGTCGAGCCGCGCCTGGGATTCAGCGCGTTGCGCGGTCCACTTTTCGATTTGCGCCTGGGCGGTTTGAAGTTGTTCCTCCACGGTGGCGCGGTCGAGTTGGCGTGTGCGCAGTTTTTGATGTGCGTCGCCGAGTTGTTTTTGCGCTTCATCGAACTCGGATTGTAAACGCGTGAATTCGAGTTCAGCCTCTTCGATGCGGGCGCGGACGACCCGTTCCTCGTCGCTGGCGCGTTCGAGCTCCGCCTGCATGGAGGTTTGCGATGCCAGCAACGAACGCCGGCGTTCTTCGAGCACCGCCAGTTCGCGGCTCACTTCTTCGCGTTGGCTGTGCAGTTCTGCGGACGCCCGGTGCCATGTGTTCAATTCCGCTCGCAAGCCGACAAATTTTTCGCGGAAAGCGTTGTACTCATCTTGCGCCTTCTGATGCGCCTCTCGCGCTTCGATCACGCGCGCATCCTGTAGTCTTACGGACTCGCGCGCGGTGGCAAGTTCCTGTTGGGCGCGGTGCCAGTGATAGCCGTACCATTCGCGCAGGATGACTTTCAGGTCCGCTTGCGCGCGCGAAAATTCGATGGCTCGTTTTGCCTGGCGTTCGAGGCTGCGCAGGCGCGGCTCCAACTCGGACATGATATCCAGCACGCGCTCGAGATTTCGATTCGTGTTATCGAGTCGCTTCATCGCCTCTTCGCGGCGGACGCGGTACAACCCGACGCCCGCGGCTTCCTCGAACAGGCGGCGGCGTTCATCCGCTTTCAACGCCAGCGACGCATCCACCAGCCCCTGACCGAGGATTGTGTATGTTCGTTCAGAGAGTCCCGACGCCGCGAGGATTTCATTTAAATCGCGCAGGCGCACGTGCTGGCTGTTTAATAGATAATCGTTGTGACCGTCGCGATACGCGCGGCGCGTCATGCCGACTTCGGTGAAGTCGAGCGGCAACCAGTTCGTGGTGTTGTCAAACAGAATATGAGCGGACGCCATCCCTGCGCGGGCGCGATGTTCCGAGCCGTTGAAGATCATGTCTTCGGTTTTCTTGCCGCGCAGGAGCGTGTAGGATTGCTCGCCCAGCACCCAGCGGAGCGCGTCCGCGATGTTCGATTTGCCCGACCCGTTCGGTCCGACGATGGCTGTGATTCCACTCGCGAACTCAAAGGTGGTCTTCGAGGCGAAAGTTTTGTATCCTTGCAATTCGAGAGACTTGAGTCTAAGGGGCATGAGGCGATTTTCGATTCACGATTTTCAATTTACGATTTCCGTTCCGGTTCCTTGTTACCCGATTCCCAGGTTTTTCATCGCGTCTTGCGCGGCGGTGTGCTCGGCGGCGTGCTTGCTTGTTCCGTGCCCGCGACCGGCAACCTGCCCGCCGACTTCCACCTCCACTTCGAAATGCTTGGCGTGGTCGGGACCTGAGGTGGAGACGGTTCGATAATGCGGCGAGCGCAGTTTTTGTCCCTGCGCCCATTCTTGCAAAAGACTCTTCGGGTCGTGGATCTTGGTGAGGACGGATTCCCGCACATCCTCGAGCAATGGATTGACGAACGCTTCCACCGCCCCCACGCCGGAGTCCAGGAACAACGCGCCGACCACCGCCTCGAACAAAGAGCCAAGCAGGGCATCGCGGGTGTGTCCACCGGAGAGGTATTCGCCCCGTCCAAGCCGGAGCGCGGGACCCAGATTCAATTTCCGCGCAAACCTTGCCAGCTGGTCGTTCCGCACGATGGCAGAGCGGATTTTCGTCAGTTCGCCTTCGCGCATTTCGGGAAAGCGGTGATATGACCACGCCCCGACAATAAAGTCAAGCACGGCGTCCCCAAGGAATTCCAACCGTTCATTGTCTTCGGAGGAGGATTGATTTTCGTTGACGAAGGAACGATGGGTGAGGGCGCGCGTCAACAGGGATAAATTTGAAAAGGACAGACCCAGCCTCACGCTGAGGTCCGATGCGGATTCGAAATCCCGCGTTTCGGGTCTTAAGTTCACGGTCGTCTCCCGGAACTCAGGGGACATCAACCCCCCTCTCCTTTTCGGAGAGGGGCCGGGGATGAGGTTGAGATTCCATCAGTTCCAAATGTGTTTTGTGGGCTGAATTTTATCCCGGATTACGAGGACTGGCTATGAAGCAGTCATATTTTAAGATACAATGCCCAAATTCCCCGGGAGAACATCCGTTGACAAATATCAGTGAAGAACCCAGGTTTTTACACGCCATCGAGTTGGGGTTGGGAGCGATGCAATGGGGCGACCGAGCGGTTTGGCAATATGGGTTTGGGTATGGCGCGGACGATGTGCGGCAGGCGTTCGAGGTTTCGGTTAATGAGGGCATCCGTTTCGTTGACACGGCTGAGTTGTACGGGAACGGCTTGTCGGAGCGTTTGTTGGGGCGATTCATTAAGGAGACTGAGCAGCCGGTCATCGTTGCCTCTAAATTTTTCCCATGGCCCTGGCGATTCACAAAAGGCGCATTGTCGCGCGCCTTGAGGGGGAGTCTCGCCCGCTTGGGCGTTGACCGCGTGGACCTGTACCAGATCCATTGGCCCAGCGTGACGATGAGCACCGATGCGTTGATGGACGGTCTGGCGGAATGCGTGAAAAACGGCCTGGCGCGCGCGGTTGGCGCTTCGAACTTTGGGCACAACCGCATGGTGGCGGCATATTCCGCGTTGGCGCGAAATGGTATTCAACTGGCGTCGAACCAGGTCCACTACAGCCTGCTGAATCGCACCGTTGAAAAGAATGGCACGCTGGCTCGTTGCAAGGAATTGGGAATTCGTTTGATCGCGTATTGTCCGCTCGAGCGGGGGCTGCTGACGGGAAAATACAACCCGCAAAACATCCCTAGCGGCCCGCGCGCGCAGAAATACAGAGACTTGATATCGAAGATACAGCCGTTGTTGAAGTTAATGACCGCGATCGGGCAGGACCACGGAGGAAAATCATGCTCGCAGGTGGCGCTCAATTGGGTCATCTGCAAAGGCGCCCTGCCGATCCCGGGGGCGAAGAACGCCGCGCAGGCGCAGCAGAACGCCGGCGCCCTCGGCTGGCGACTGACCGACGAAGAACTGGCGCGGCTTGATTTTGCGAGTCACGCAATCATGGAACCAACAATGACCGCGCACTAGTGCGCGGTCATTGTTTTACGAACGGTGCTAGGGCGGCGGGTTTATTTCATGCGGGGTTGCAGGAACAGGACGAACACATATCCCAAACCAAATACCACCTCCACCACGATCACCAGCCAGCCGAGATTGCGGATGATGCCGTCGAAAGCGATGCCGATGATGGTGACGACCAGCGCCAGCACGGTGCCGCCGAGCATGGCGAACGATAACATCCGCTGCGCGCTTGCCTCCGACGCGTCTTTAGCGAACCATAGCACCAGACCCAGCGTGATCAACGCGACACCCAGGAACCGCGCCATGTGCAACTCAGGGATGCGCGTCTCCGTTCCGAATTGGGTCAGGGTGGCTTCAGGGACGAACAACATAGCGGCGCCCAATACCAACACTACGATCGCGTTCACAATGAACAAAAGTTTTGCTCCCATACTTCTCTCCTTTGGATGATTGGATTTTGACACGAGCAAAATTACTATACATGACCTTTCACCGGAACGGAAGAAAAATCAGGCTCCCTGACCTTACATCATCCTTACATGGGCATCACCCACTTTGGCTGGTGTGTGACATTTGGCATGGCGCTTCGCCTCCACGGTTCGGCTGGGTGACATCTCCCCCGGCATTTTCTGCGCCTGTGGCGTTCTGTGCTATAATGCCGCCATTGTGAAAACCCTGCCTGGCTTCGCTTGCAATAATAACAATGACAATGACGATACCTTTGTTCGTTGGGCGAAGCCTTGCTAGTTGACGGATAGGAACACGTCAAATCAATCGCCCAACGCATACGCGGAGGGCGATTTTTTGTATCAAAACTTAAGACCTCAGGTCTACAAGACCTGTGAGGTCTGGAAAACAAATTTGGAGGCACAACCATGTACAGAACACATAC
>CAYPCK010000175.1:0-2255 GCA_964409185.1 uncultured Anaerolinea sp.
CATACGCCAGCTTCCCCTCGCGGAAAGACACATACGCCTGCTCGCCGGGTCCGTCCACCACGAGAGTGCCGGTCTTCTGGGCAAGGTTGATCAGGTTGAGAAGTTGGGTGATGGTGAAATCGCGAAGATTGCCGCGTAAAGCCATGGTTGCCTCAATAAAATCTCCCGTTATGGGAGTTTGAAGGATTATACTTGCAAGCGAGGGAACACGTCAAACGAACGGGCAGACTGATAGGCTGTTGGAAGGCGGGCATTCCGATGATAAACTTGCGCCAATCCAGACTTTGGAGGTCAACCATGCGGATAAAAACACTCTCGCTTCTTTGGATCATGGTCAGCCTGCTGTTTCCATCGCCGGCGTTCGCATCCACCCCGGCGGATGTGACCGACAACCGCGTCACATTCGATTTCCCCCTCTCCGCCACCTTCAGCGCGACGATCACCGCCAATTCCGAAATTCAATCCGTGGTGCTGGAATACGGCAACGAGCAACAGACCTGCGGCGACGTGGTTGCCAAAGCCTTCCCGCAATTCACGCCCGGCACCCGCGTGGACGCGGAATGGACGTGGGAAATGCGCCAGAGCGGGTCGCTGCCGCCCGGCGCAAAACTCTGGTGGCGGTGGCGCGTCACCGATGCCGGCGGCGTGGAGACCGTCAGCGATACACAGACCGCCACCTGGCTGGACGATGTCCACGATTGGAAAACGCTCAACGAAGGGCAGATCAACTTCCACTGGTATCGAGGCGACGAATCTTTTGCGCGCGACCTGCTCGACGCCGCGCAAGCCGGTCTCGAATTCAACGAAACACAATCGGGGCTGGTCGCCGAAGCGCCGATCGATATTTACATCTTCGCGGACACGAACGACCTGCGCGAGGCGATCCTCTACGAACCATCATGGACCGGCGGACAGGCGTTCCCCGACCAGGATATTGTCATTCTCGGCATTTCGCAATCCGATTTGGATTGGGGGCGCGATGCCATCGTCCACGAGTTGACGCACGTGCTGGTGGGTCATCTCACGTTTTCGTGTTTGGGCGATGTGCCCACCTGGTTGAACGAAGGGCTGGCGGTGTACAGCGAAGGCGAATTGGATTCGTCCTCGCAACAACAACTGGACGATGCGATTCAAAACGACAAACTGCTCACCGTCCGCTCGTTGAGCAGTGGATTCTCCGAAGTCCCGGACAAAGCCTACCTCTCGTACAGTCAATCGTACAGCGTGACAAAATTTCTCGTCGAAACGTATGGTCAGGAAAAAATGACCGCGCTGCTCACGTCGTTGCGCGACGGAATGACGATTGACGAGGCGCTTCAAAATGTGTACGGGTTCGATGTGGAAGGGCTGGAAGACGAATGGCGCGCGGGTATCGGCGCCGCGCCGCGCGCGGTATCCGCGCAACCCACCGCCCAGCCCACCGCAACGTTCGTGCCGACCATTGTCCCGGTATCGGGTTCGCAATTTTCGCAAGTGACCACACCGACGGCTGTCCCCACTTCCTCGTTCGACTCTCAACCGACCGAGACAACGCCCGCGCAAAGCGGTCCGCCTCTTTGGTTGACCCTGACACTGCTCGGCATGTGTTGCATTTTTCTCGTCCTGATCGGAGTGATCGTGTTGGGCTTCATCGTCCGCCGAGGCAATCAGAACCAAGGAGGAAACAATGGCTAAGTATGGGCGGCGGAAGCTTGCTTCCGCAATCACCACGTTCGTTTGTTTATCCCTGCTTGCAAGCGCTTCTCCGCGCGCTGCATCCGCATTGCAAGTGGATATTCCCCTCGATCAGGCGTTGGTGCTGGCGGGCGGCGAATCCACGAACCCGCGCTCGTACGACCCCGCCACGACGCACAACTCCGGCGATAAACTCGTTTTCAGCGGACTGGTCTCGTTCGATCCGAATTTGAATCTCACCCCCGATCTCGCCGAACGGTGGGACATCAGCGACGACGGCACGGTCTACACGTTCCATTTGCGCGAAAATGCGAAGTTCCACAACGGACGCGCCGTCACCGCGCAGGATGTCATCTACTCGTGGGACCGCGCCGCCAGCCCTGAGATCGGCTCGGACACCGTGCTTACCTACCTCGGCGATATCGTCGGTGTGCGCGAGCGGAACGCCGGGCAGGCAAATTCCATTTCGGGGTTGGTCGCGCTCGACGAACACACATTGCAAGTGACCATTGATGCGCCGAAGCCTTACTTTTTGTTGAAACTCACCTACGCCACCGCCTTCATCGTGGACCGGGAAAATG
>CAYPCK010000175.1:2265-5580 GCA_964409185.1 uncultured Anaerolinea sp.
GCCCCGAACGGCACGGGACCTTACAAGTTGACGGAGTGGCGCAGGTTTGAGGTCATGGTCTACGAAGCGAACCAGGATTTTTATCTCGGTCCGCCAAGCATTCCGTATGTGGTCTATCAACTATATTCAGGAGACGACCAGCGCCTGTACGAGACCGGCGAAGTGGATATCGCCGGTGTGTACTCCATCGAACGGTTCACCGACCCGGCAGAACCGCTTCACAATGAATTGCTCACCGGTGTTTCGCTGTGCACCGGCTACGTCAACTTTGATTCCACGCGCCCGCCGTTCGACGACCCCAAAGTGCGGCAGGCATTCACAATGGCATTTGACCGGGAAAAGTTCATCGATGTGGTGATGAGTCAACGCGCCCTGCCTGCCAAAGGGTTATATCCCCCGGCGTTGCCCGGTTATAACCTCGCGCTCAAACCCCTGCCCTACGACCCCGAACACGCGCGTCAACTGCTCGCCGAATCAAAATACGGCGGGCCGGAGGGACTGCCTCCCATCGTCTACACCGACGGAGGCATCGGCAGTTACATCAGCGCCGATGTCGCCGCGCTGGCGGAGATGTGGGAACAGAACCTCGGCGTGACGATCACCGTCGAAAACCTCGAGCCGAATTTCTTCCTCGAACAGGTGTACTCCGGCAATCACGGTCAACTCTTCAGCGGGGGCTGGTGCGCCGATTACCCCGACCCTGAGAACTTTGCCGATGTGCTCTTCCACACCGGCTCGCAACAAAACCAGGGCGGCTATTCCAACCCGCAACTCGATGCCCTGCTCGAACAGGCGCGCACCGAGCGCGATGTGTCCACGCGCATCGGGCTTTATCAGCAAGCCGAACAGATCCTCGTGGAGGATGCCGCCGCGTTGTTCACCGCGCATTATCTCTCATATCAATTGGTCAAGCCGTACGTCAAGGGATACGTCTACACCCCGATCGCCATTCCCATCGAACGATATATGTGGCTGGAAGGGAAATAATTTCGCAGGGGCGGACCGATGTGTCCGCCCCTTGCACATTTATCGGGCAGACACGCAGGTCTCCCCTACAATTACGGACGCGCCTCCACCGCAAACTCCACCCGCGCAATTCTTCCTCCTACACTCGATACCATTAAACTGAACGGCAGACTCCCGCCCGGCGGGATGCCCGCATTGGATTCCCAGCGGCGGACTCCCACCACGCGTCCCGCGTCGTCGTAGGCGGTCGCCGCCACCCAGACCTGATTCGCCGTAGACGATTGACTCAAATTCACCACCAGTCCGCTCGCTTGCGCGCTATGCCCCTCCGCGCTGACCTGCACGAGCGCGTTATTGATCGCGGCGGGTACATATCGCGCATCATTTTGTCCCAGACGGATCGCGGTCAACACCTGCGCCTGCGGCTTTGCCGTGAAGGGAATCTCCGGCGGGAAATAAACAGCCATTGGTAGCGACAGGTTCGGCGGGAGAATGTTCAAAACCAGCCACGCAGTTTGAGTCGCAATCGTCGCATTGTTTGAATCCACCAGCGTCACTTGCACGCTCAGGTTTTCCAGAACATCCAACGAGTCGTTGCGGGCGAGAACAAAGCACCACATGCCCTTGTCGATGGTTGGGTAGCACTCGATCTGCTCCACTGTGAAGGGCGCTGGGGTGGGCGTCGCTTCGCCGGAAGGATTCTCCGGGTTGCTGGGAATCCGTATCACCTGCCCAACCGACATCGAATTTGCTGAGACCTGCGGGTTCGCGGCTTGCAGATCATCAAGCGAGACGCGGAATCTTTCGGCGATCTCGCTCATCGTATCGCCCTCTTGAACGGTGTACGTGAATGGCGTCGGGCTGGGGAGCGGCGTGGCGAGGGGAACCAGCCCAAAGGGAGTGTGAAGCGGAATCGACGTGGAGGTCAAAAATGGAGTGAGGGGAATCGGTTGAGGAATGGAGTCCGCTTGACGAGATGCGCAGGCAGTGAAAAGAAAAATGCAGAATACGGGAATCAAGGCGCGTCGCATGGGACGATTATAATGGAGCAAATTTACAAGAGGAGTTGAGGATGAAGTATCGGCATTTGGGTCGAACGGGCATACAAGTGAGCGAACTTTCGTTCGGTTCGTGGGTGACCTTCAAAAACCAGGTGGATGTGGACGCGGCGGTCGAGTTGATGGCGGCGGCATACGACGCGGGCGTGAACTTTTTCGACAATGCGGAAATTTACGCGAACGGCAGATCGGAGGAAGTGATGGGCGCGGCGCTCAGGCGGTTGAAGTGGCGGCGCGGCAGTTATTTGATCACCACGAAAATTTACTGGGGTTTGCACGACAACGTGAACGAGCGCAATACGCTTAATCGCAAACGGTTGATCGAGGCCATCAACGGCTCGCTCGCGCGCCTGCAACACGATTACGTGGATGTGATCTACTGTCATCGCCCCGACAAAACCACTCCCATCGAAGAGACCGTGTGGGCGATGCACAACATCATCGAGCAGGGTAAAGCCATGTACTGGGGCACGTCCGAATGGAACGCGGACGAGATCATTGCCGCGTTGTTCATTGCCGAGAAACATCACTTGCACAAACCCATCACCGAGCAACCGCACTACAATTTGTTCACCCGTGAAAAATTTGAGAAGGTCTACGCCCGCCTGTTTCAGGATTACGGCTACGGCGCGACAATTTGGAGTCCGCTCGCATCAGGCATGCTGACCGGCAAATATTTGAAGGGGATTCCGAAGGACAGTCGCGCCAACCTGAAAGGATATTCGTGGCTTCAAAAAAGCGTGAAGGATAAAAACAGGCTCGCCAAGGTCCGCGCGCTGCAACCGATTGCAAAAGAACTCCACTGCACGTTGTCGCAACTCTCGATCGCGTGGTGCTTGAAGAATCCGAATGTCAGCACGGTGATTCTGGGCGCGAGCCGGGTCGCACAATTACAGGAGAACCTCGGCGCGGAGAAGGTTGTGGGGAGGATGACGCCCAAGGTGATGGAACGTATCGATAAAATTTTCGGCATCGGCAATGACGATGACGAGTAGCGCGTCCTCGCGTCGGAATCTGCGCCCTGCTTTAATCAGAGAATTCTCATGACATTCGTCAGCCTCTTTCTCAGTCCGAGTTAATCTCCTCATGTACAATGAAATCGGACTGAAGCGATAGGAATTGAACATCGCACATTGCAAATGGAGCATGAAACATGAAGATCAATAAATTTGTCATCGGCGGGTTGCTCATCCTCGGCGCGGTCGTCTTCCTGATCGCATCCGCCACCAAGGACGCCGCGCAGTATTTCATGACCGTGGACGAACTCAACGCGGAAGGTCCGGCGGTCGTG
>CAYPCK010000176.1:0-5575 GCA_964409185.1 uncultured Anaerolinea sp.
CTTTTGCCTGATGGATGGGCGCAACATTCGATCTATAGCACCTATCGCGTCGATCTTAACCCTGATGTTGAGCAACTGATGTTATCGTTCAGTTCCGATCATCGCAACCATATTCGCAAGTCCATGAAAAAAGGATTTTCGATACAGTTTGGGCGGCTGGACTTGTTAGACGACGCTTACGAAGGATTGGCGCGAAGTATGCACGAACTGGGTTCGCCGTATCACGACAAGGATTACCTGCGGCAAATGGCTCAAGCGCTCGGCGACGCGTTGGAGTTTCTGGTTGTGCGCAGTTCAGATAATGAGTTGGTCGGGGTAGGCGCCTTGATTGCACAGGGGAATGTACTGACCAACCTGCACGCGAATATTTTGCGAAATTTCCGTTCAGATTACGCGGGTGAATTTCTATATTGGTCTGTGATTCAACGATATACCGCCAAAGGATTTAAGGAATTTGATCTGGGCAGGAGCCTGGTTGGCTCAGGCAATGAAGTATTCAAGATGAAATGGAAACCGCGCAGGGTTCCGCTGGCATATTGGTATTACCTGCCCCAAGGCGGAGACATTCCCGAAATGAACCAAAAAAGCCCGAAGTTCCAAATGGCGATCTGGCTGTGGAAGCGCCTGCCTGCGTTCGCCGTGCGGGCGTTGGGTCCGCATTTGATCAGGGGGATCGTTTAAATCATTACGGGCGGACACATCGGTCCGCCCCTACAAAACCCTCAACACCTGCTTCGCCACCACTTCCGTTGGAAGATCATTCACACGCAATACGTTGCACGCAGTAATCATCCCGTCCTTCATCACCCACTGCAAACTATCCTTATCTGCCAGCGCGCGCAAATCCTCCAGCGGATTCTTCTCGTGCACGATCAGGTCGGCGACCTTGCCCGCTTCGAGCGTGCCGAGCCATGCATCCCAGCCGAGGGCTTTTGCCGCGTTGCCCGTCGCTGCGACGAGCGCATCCATTTTCGATAATCCCGCCTGTTCCATCCAGTAGACTTCGAGCGCGTTCTCGCCGTGCACGTTTAACGGCGTGCCAACATCCGACCCCATGACGATGGGCACGCCCGCCTCGTATGCCATCTTCAAACTTTGCGCCGCCTCGCCCTGCGATTCCACGTTCTTCTGCATGATCCAATCGGGGATGTTCGACTTCTTTGCAAGGATGATGTCCCAGCCCACTTTCAACGTCGGCACGAGGAACACGCCGCGCTGAGCCATCAGCCAGATCACATCGGGGTCCTGGTACAAATACGTGCCGTGTTCGAGCGTGGTCACACCGGCGTCAATCGCCTTGCGGATTCCATCGATGCCGTGCGCGTGCATCGCCACCGGCTTGCCGAATTTTTTCGCCTCGTCCACCAACGCCTGAATCTCATCTTCGTTGAAATGCGTTATGCCGGGCACGCCGCTTTCCACCAGCACCGCGCCGGTCACGCCCATCTTGATCACATCCGCGCCGTGCTTCACCTGCTCGCGCACCGCCTTACGCACCTCATCCACGCCATCTGCCACGCGGTACATGCCGGTGTAATAATCCGCGCCCGCCTCGGTAATCGATATGAATCGCCCCGCCAAACACATGCGCGGACCGGCAAAGTCGCCGCGCGTTATCGACCGCCGCACATCGAATTCCAATTCGCTCCAACCGCCGAGGTCGCGCACGGTGGTGATGCCCGCCGCGAGATTCTTCTGCGCGTTGGAGAGAATCTTCAACGCCATCTGTCCTGTTGGTGCGTAGAACTGGCTGTCCGCTTCGCCGGAACCGGAGAGATGCACATGCGCGTCGATGAGCCCGGGCAGGACGTATGCGCCGTTCAAGTCGAACGTGATGGATTCACTGCCCGCTTCTTTCCAACTTGCGGCTGGTCCGGCATGAGAAATTTTTCCGTCGCGTATGGCGATGACCGCGTCCGCGATGGGCTCGCGCCCGGTCCCGTCGATGAGAGTGAAGTGCTTGAGGAGGGTATCCATTTGAAATTCCGAATGAAGCGTTTTTTCATCCCGATTGTATCCGCAAAACGGGGAGTATCAAACTTCGAGGTGATATTGCAAAAGCCGCGTGTCATTCTGAGCCGCGCTTTTGCTCTTTGCGGCGAAGAATCTCTACGTTTGTCTGAGAGACCCTTCGTGGCACAAGACGCCACTCACATCGTCCCGATGTCCTTCGGGAGGGTGACACATCACCTCAGATTTAGACACTCTCACAAAACAAAAACCCGCCACAATGGGCGGGTGCTGTGCCGAGGGAGAGATTCGGACTCTCGACCAAGGGCTTATGAGTCCCCTGCTCTACCACTGAGCTACCTCGGCGGGGGGAGAGCGCCGCAAATGTTACTATGGGAGGATATGTTTGTCAACACGAACGGAAATCGCGATGGAGTGAGATATAATTAATCAAATTCAGGAGACCCATGAAGATCCTCGTCATCAACAACGATCTGATGGAGCGAACCGTCATCCGGCAGGTCATGCAAGTGAACGGTCATGAGATCGTTGTGGCAGAGAACAGCGACACCGCCTGGAAACTCCTCCACAGCGAGGAGATCCGTTTCATCATCGCCGACCGCATCGGCACTGACATTGACGAGCAGGGGTTCATCCGCCGCGTGCGCGATTCGCGCCCCCCCTATTACATTTACATCCTGCTCATCACGCAAAAAGTGCAGGAGTCCGACGTGACCACGCCGCGCACCGGCGCAGACGATTACCTGCGCAAACCGATCGTCCCCGTGGAGTTGAAATCGCGCGTGAACATTGGCGAGCGCATCCTCAGCCTCGGCGACCGCCTCGTGCAGGCAAAAGACACCCTCGACCACACCGCCATGCTCGACAACCTGACCGGCACCTTGAACCAGATGGCGTTCCTCAACCTCGCCCGCGGCGAATTGGAGCGCGCCCGCCGCAACCAGGCATCGCTCAGCCTGATCGCCTTCACGGCGGATAATTTCAAAGCCATCGTGGACAAACACGGGAAGAGCATCGGCAACGATGTGTTGACCCTCATCGCGCAGGGGATTCGGGATAAGAGCCGCCCGTACGATGGGCTGGGGCGCTACGAAGGCGATACCTTCCTCCTCATCCTGCCGGGCGTGGTCGGCGCCGAAGCGGAAATGGTCGCGGAGCGCATCCTCAAGGGGATCATCCACACCCACGTTTCACTGATGGACGGCACCGAACTCAAGGTCAACCTGAGCGTGGGCATCGTCTCTTCGGGGCGCATCACCGCCTCCACCGAGATCGAAATGCTGATGAACAACACGCGTGAGGCGCTTGCCCTCGCCCAACGCGCGGGGGATAACCAGATCCACACCATTTACGTGTAAACCTATCGCAGGACGAGCTGGGTGACGAACAACGCCACCATCCCCGCCAGGATGGTGAGCAGGGTGTTCCGGCTCACCCACGCCACGATCACGGCGAACAATCCCGCCAGCAGGCGATGGTTATCCAATGAGACATCGAACCCCCCGGAGCGGAGAAATAGTTCCGGGAACACAATGGCGGATAGCACCGCCGGCGGGACGTAATGCAGCGCCTTGCGCATCGTTTCCGGAACGTGAAGCCTGCCGAACGCGTAGATGAGCGAGAATCGCATACCAAACGTGATCAGCCCGCCCGCTAACATGACAAGCCAGATGCTCATATGGTTCTTCTTCCGGTTTGCTTCCCCTCGAGAAAAGTCCCAATGGCGATACCCACCAACGCGGCAAGGATCAACCCCAATTTATACGGAAGCGAATACGCGGCAAGCGCCGCGCATCCCGCCGAGATTGCCGCGGCGATCGCGGGGCGATTCTTCAAGACCGGCACGACCATGGCGATGAACGTAAGCGGCAGGGCAAAATCCAGCGACCACGACTCGGGGATCGCCGCGCCGAGGAAAATCCCCAGCGCGGTGCTGAATTGCCATGTGGTCCACAACGCCAGCCCGGCGCCGAACAAGAACCAATGGCTGACGGGTTTGACCCCGTCGTTTTCGTATTGGATGATGGCGGGAGCGTATGCTTCGTCGGTGAGCAAATAACTCAACAGCGCTTTCCAGCGTGTGGGTAAAGAGGAAAGATACGGGGCAAGCGAAGCGGAATACAGCATGTGCCGCAGGTTGACCACCGCAATCGTCAACACGATTACGAGTCCCGGCACAGAATCCTTCACGAGTTGCGCGGTGATGAACTGCGCCGACCCGGCGAACACCATCGAAGACATCATCTGCGAAGCGGCTTCAGACAGCCCCGCATTCAACGCCAACGCCCCGTAGATCATGCCGAACGGAAACACGCCGATCAACAACGGCAGTTCGGCGCGGACTCCCGCCCAAAAATATTTTTTCTTTTCGCTCACGCCGCTCCAATGATTTCGCGCGCCGCGCGCTGACCGCTCTCGACTGCGCCTTCCATGAATCCTTGGAACGGGGTGGCGTGTTCGCCGGCAAAAAACAACCGCCCCGCCGGTTCGAGCAGGGTCTTCCAGTGGGCGGTCACCTCGCCAGGCGCGAGCGCCATGTACGAACATCGCGAGAACGGCTCGTTCAGCCAGGCGACGGTTGCCGCGTTTTCGATCAACTTGGATGAACCGGGAAAATGTCTTTCGATCTCGGCGACCGCGGTGACGATCCGCTCTTCGTCGCTCAGCGCGGAAAGCATGGCGCCGGGTCCGCCGCCGGTGTAGGCAGTGAGAATGCCGCGCTCGTGCTCGAAATGACTGGTCGCGTGCCAGGTCATCACGATGGGCGCGTCGGTGGTCAGCCTGCCGTTCCAGTTGCGTTCGTTCCAGAATCGTTTGCGATATTCGATCATCACTTTGGTCACCGCGCCGTAGGAAATTTCGTCCACCATGTTTTGGTGCGCGGCAGGTAACGAGCCGTTGAAGTCAATCAACCGCGCGGTAGTCAGGGGAATCGCAAGGATGGCGAAGTCCGAATCAAGCGTCACGTGTAAACCGGCTTGCTGGTATGAAACAGCCACCCCGTCCGGCGTGAGGCGGATGGCTTCCACAGCGGCGTTCATCCGCACATCCGGCAGCGCCTCCGCGAGCAGGCGGGGAATCTGATCGTTGCCGCCGATCACGCGGTAATTTATCCCGTGCCCTTGCGCGGTGTAATACATGCGCGCGTTACGCGCGAGGTCGAGCAACGAAAACCGCTCCGGCTCACACGTGTATTCGGAGCGGATGTGCTGGGTGAAATATTTTTTCGCGAACGGGTGCGCATCCAGCGACGCGATCCAATCCGCCGCAGATTGCGCATCGAGACGCGCCGCGTCTTTCGCCAGGTGCGGCTGGTTCCCATCCTCGACGAATACACTCAACGCTGAGAGAAACTCCCATTCGCGTTCCACCTCCTCCGCCAAATTGAAACCCCACACGCCCGCATCCGTGAGCGAACCCGATTTGCCGTCGAACGACGCCCAATCCTTATCGCCGCCGCGCCAGCTGTGCGTGACGGCGAGTTTTAACCCGAATTGATTCGCCAGCGCGATCATGCGCGGGTGATCTTCGTCAATGAACTCGCCGCCGCCTTCGGCGACGAGACCCGAAGAAAAATTCCGCACGGTATGGCAACGCCCGCCCA
>CAYPCK010000177.1:0-5573 GCA_964409185.1 uncultured Anaerolinea sp.
GCGAGGAAAGTGGAGGATATCCGGTCCAGCCGGTATCGAACCCGCCAAGGATGAGCGCCAACAGCAACAGAACAGATGCCGGCACCGCCACCCAATAGGCAAACGCGTTCATGCGCGGGAACGCCATGTCATGCGCGCCCACCAACAGCGGGACGACGTAGTTGATGATGCCTGAAATCCCGAGCAGGATCGAGACGATCATGATCATGCCATGGAGCGACATGAGCGTGTTGTAGATTTGCGGTCCGTTCTGGTTGAAGACATCGAGTTTAAGGGTGAGGAAGTCCAACCCCGACGCGGCGAGT
The DNA here is from genome assembly GCA_964409185.1 of uncultured Anaerolinea sp. GTDB lineage: Bacteria > Chloroflexota > Anaerolineae > Anaerolineales > Villigracilaceae > Defluviilinea. The sequence continues at coordinate 306 of CAYPCK010000177.1, forward strand.
TCCGTGCGGAAGATCAATGCGAACGTGCCGCCGACAGCGATCAGGAACAACGCAGTGACTGTGTATTGAATGCCAATGACTTTGTGGTCGAGTGATACGCCAAAGTACTTTTGCCAGCCGGGCTCGTCTTCGTGGTGATCGGATGTGTCGATCCCGCGCGCCCACTTGTACCAGTCATCCATCACGCCGACGCCGGCAAGGAAGGAAATCACGCCCACGAACGCGCCAAAGACCCACGCGGGTTCGGTGAAGAGGAACGCGCCGAAGGCATCCAGCCCCATCAATAAACGGATGACCGTGACGAAGGATGCGCCGATTACCGTTCCGGCAACTTGAAAAACGAGACCGCGCGTAATACCGCGGTAGCCATACAACCCGAAGAAAAAGGCGGTGAAGCCGAAGAGCAGTTCAAAGGCAGAGGGGACCGAGCCCGTAAAGTTCCATTCACGGGTGACTGCAAAATCCAACCCGAGTCCGATGCCGTACCCGATGGCGCCGGCGATCACGAGAAGCAGGAATGCATATCCCAAAGTGTTTTTTTTCATGAAACCTCCGCAACCTACTTGATCGTTTTGATATACGCGACGATTGCCGCGAGTTCGTCAGAAGTGAATGTGTATTGCACCATTTGTACCGACTCGAACCCTTTGACGATCTTTGCCTGCGGGTTGCTGATCGACTCGGTGATAAACGCCTCGTCGGCAGTCACGGTTGTGCCGTCCGCAAGTTCAACCGTGGAACCGAACAGCCCAAACCAGGTGGGGCCCACCAACGTCCCGCCCGTGAGCGAGTGGCAGGCGGTGCAACCGTTTTGCTGGACCAGGAGTTGCCCAAGCCCTTCCGGCGAAGCCGATGCGAGTTTCGCCTTCTCCAACTCCCCTGCCAGCCAGGCTTCGTAGGCTTCCTGTGATTCAACGATGACTGGTTTTTCCATGTACGCATGTGAAGTGCCGCACAACTCTGCACACCGAACCACGTATTCACCCATCTCTGTCGGCGTGATGGTCAATTCGGTGAAACGACCCGGTACAAGGTCTTGCTTAACGCGGAATTCCGGCACCCAGAACGAATGAATTACATCGGAGGATGTCATACGCAACAACACCTGCTGGTCAATCGGTAGGTGCAATTGATCGGAGACGACCACCAATCCTGTTTCGGGGTCGGCAGGGTATTCAAATCGCCATGACCATTGAAGCCCCGTAACCTTGACAACGTTGGCTTCAGGATTTCGCGCAAGGGTCTGCGATAGATTGTCGGCCCCGATGACGGAGAACGCAACCACGATCACCAAAGGGATGGACGACCACAGAAGTTCAAGCGCGGTGTTGCCTTCGAAATGCGCGCCGTCGCCGGTTTCACCGCGCCTGCGGCGAAATACTACCAGGGTGTACGTTAGTGGCACCACGATGATCGAAAAGAAAAACGACATGACGATCAAGATCAGGTTCCACATCCAATCGATCGGAGCCGCTTGCGCGCTTGCCGCTTCGGGCATCAAATGCGCCGCGCTCAGCCCCATGTACAAAAGAGCCGAGGCAAGAAGGGTTAAAATTCCCACAACGAGGTAATGTCGCATACACTTCTCCTGAAACAAAAATCTGACAAGGGAGCGCCTCGATCAGAAGGCGCCTAAGTTTATCATATTTTTCCGATTGTCACAAATTTCACAAGATAGACAACCCGGTCATTCGCAGGGCAGGCTGGCTCGCCCTAGCGAGCCTCCCCCCAACGCCGACAGCACTTCCGCGCTATGCTGGGCGGGACGCACCTGCTCAAACACTCTGACAATCAACCCGTTGCCGTCGATCAGAAAAGTGGTCCGCAAGACTCCCTCGTACGATTTACCTAAAAATTTCTTCGGTCCCCAAACTTGGTAGAGATCGCAAACGCGATGCCCGTCGTCTGCAAGCAGAGGGAATGGGAGCATGAATTTTTTCTTGAATTTCGCATGCGACTCTACCGTATCCGGGCTGACGCCCAGGATCACGATGCCCGCCTGCTCATACGCGGAATAATCGTCGCGAAAATTACAGGCTTCTTTCGTGCAACCGGGCGTATCATCAGCGGGATAAAAATACAAAACCAGGTTCCTGCCGCGGTAATCGGATAATTTTCTAGTCACGTTCGTATCGTCAAGCAATTCGAATTCGGGGGCGGGCAAACCAGCAGAAATTGGCATATGAATCGATTCCGTTTTTGTTTCCCATTATACCCGTTGAGCACCCGGCACAAGTCCAATCCAGACTGCTTTTGTAGAAATTTATCAACGCGATTTCAACACAAAAGCGGATAAATGTTACAGATTGAGATGACAAAGTTCACATCCCTTCATGCGAATGAATTCTTACAATCATCGTAAACGTTGACCACTGTCCTCAACATTATTTTCAGGAACCCTGCCCATGTTACGAGTCAACCGCCAGACCGACTACGCAGTCCGCGTGATCCTCGCCCTCTCGAAAAAAGAACCGGGCAGGCGATTTCCGTCCTCGCACATCGGGCGCGAAATGCTCATCCCGCCGATCCTTCTCCAGCGCATCGTCGCAGAACTGGCGGATGGAGAATTCATCACCACGTTCGCCGGGCGCGATGGCGGCATCAGGCTCGCCCACGCCCCGAGCGATATCACGCTGTTGCAGGTGGTGGAACATTTCGAAGGCGAATTATTCCTCTCCGATTGCATCCTTAAACCGGGGGAATGCCCGTTCGAACGAAAATGTCCGGTGCATTGTCAGTGGGCGCGGTTGAAGAATCTTCTGCGCGACGAAATGGCGCGCATTACCTTCGAGCAATTGGTGGAAGAAGGCGATTTGATCGAAGCGTCCCTTTCGACCGCTTCACATCCGACATTGGAAGGCGCGCCCGCTTAGCATGAAGTCGTTTTTTTTGCAGTTTTTGTACGGTTTGCTAGGTATGGTTGTCGTTGCGGCGTTTGCGTTCAAGGTCTTCCAACCGATTCAAGTGTTGCCCCGCATGCAACTCTCACCGGCGTTCGACCTGGTCAACCAGAACGATGAGCGCATCACCAGCGAGGGTCTTCGCGGAAAGTTCGTGCTGATCAACTTTAGTTATTCCAATTGTCCTGCCCCCTGTTATGGCATGACCGAGAAGATCCGGGAAGTGCAGTCCCGCCTGGGCGAAGTGGATCTCGGCGGCGTGGAAGTTGCCTTCGTAACCATCTCGTTTGATCCTGATCGCGACACGCCTGCCACGTTGCAGGAATTTGTGAACACCGAAAAGTTAAACATCCCAGCCTGGGACATTGCCACAACCTCGAATAAGACCATATTGAAAACGATCATCGGGTCGGGCTTTGAAACCTACTACGCAGACAATGGCGATGGCACGTTCAGCTTTGACCCGACATTTGTTCTGGTAGACGGCTGGGGAGTTATCCGCGCGGAGTATCGCTATGCCACCGAGGTCTCGTTTGCCGACCGCATTCTCCGTCACCTTGAGGTGCTGGCTGATGAAGTTAAAAACGCCAACGGGTCGGCGAAATGGGCATACGAAGCCGCCCACTTATTCTTGTGCTACGCGCCGTAAGGATTGATATGAGAGCAAGGATGTTTATCGCTGGTTCAGTTTTACTCGCAGGGACATTCCTCGGGTTTGCATACCTTCGTCCTCACGCATTTCACGGCACGGTGATCCAATCGCCGGAACCGTCGTTCGATTTTACATTGACAAGCCCAAACGGCGACATATCCTTGAGCGATTATCGCGGCAAACTGGTGCTGGTCTATTTCGGCTACACGTTTTGCCCGGACGTTTGCCCCGCCACCCTCGGCAACATCAGCCAGGCGTTACGCAACCTTGGCGGCAAAGCCGACGATGTGCAACTCATCATGGTTTCGCTCGACCCGGAACGGGACACTCCCGAAAAACTCGCGCAATATGTCGCCCATTTTCACCCGTCCTTCGTGGGCGTCACCGGTTCAAAGGAACAAGTGGAGGAAACAGCCTCGCTCTATGGCATATTCTTCCAAAAGAACGAGGGGTCGGAGGGAACCGGCTACCTGATCGATCACACCGCCACTTTACTGGTGATCGATCGCGAGGGTTATCTAAAACTGGTATTTCCCTTCGGCGTCACCGCCGACGAGATCGCCGATGATCTGGAATACATGCTAAGGCAATAAGGAGGCGACTCTGAAACCACGGCGCAAACTTTTTTCAGCCGCATCCGCGGTGTCGCCGTACGCGACAACCCCATACCTAATTTTCATAAAGGAGAATGAGACATGGCAAAGAAAGACAAAGAAGACGAAGACTTCCAACCCACGGGCACCATCGCCATTCTGGCGATCTTCGTCGTTACCCTCATCGCCATCTGGGCGACGATTTACATGATCCTTGTCAACCGAGGAGGCACGTTATGAGCGCGCAAAAAATGCACATCGATGCCTACGAGCGCAACTGGATGATCTTTAGCGGCATCATGCTCGTGCTGTTCGCCGTCGCTGTCAGCGTGGCGGCATTCGGCATGGGGATTCAGCTCCCCGCGCCGGAACTGCGCGTCGACCCGAAAACCGTTGCGACCGACCCGAACAGCCCGTGGTCAAATCCCGGGCTACGGGAAATCGCTCCACTTAAGTACGATGCGTACATCCTGGCGAAGGCAGTTCCCAATTGGGAATACGCGCCGAAAGAATTGACCGTTCCTGCCGGCTCGTCGGTGTCGTTCTACGTCACCTCCCCCGACGTCCAACACGGATTCAAAATTCAGGATACCAATGCCAATTTCATGGTCCTGCCCGGGCAGGTATCCAAGTTGACGATCAAGTTCGATACCCCCGGCACATACAACTTCATCTGCACTGAATTCTGCGGAGCGGGGCACGGCATCATGTACGGCGCCATCATCGTCACGCCATAGGAAAAAAAGAGAGACACTATGAAACAATATCAATTAGCCGTTGCCGAAAAGAAATTTGTCGGCGCGCATTTGCTCGTTGCCATGCTGGCATTAGCAGTCGGGAGTCTGTTCGGACCGTTGCAGGCGTTTGAACATGCAGGCTGGGATTTTTATATCTATCTCAAGCCGATCTTCAAATCCTACTATCAAGGGCTGACCATTCACGGTGTGTTGAACGCTCTCGTGTGGACGACCTTCTTCATCATGGGCTTCCTCACATTCAATGTGATCTTCGGGTTGAAACGCCCGCTCAAGAATCCCGCCTTGAATAAGGTCGGGTTCTGGATGATGGTCGTTGGCGTGGTTGTGACCGCCATCCCGATCTTGCTCAACGAAGCCACCGTGCT
>CAYPCK010000178.1:0-5572 GCA_964409185.1 uncultured Anaerolinea sp.
TCACCGCGCTTGGCGCAGTGGAATCGTTGTTGTGTGGCGCGGTCGGCTCGAACATGACTGGCATCCGCCTGCAGGCGAACCAGGAACTGATCGCGCAAGGCGTGGGAAACATGATCATCCCGTTCTTCGGCGGAGTCCCTGCCACAGCGGCGATCGCCCGTTCCAGTGTGGGAATCAAATCAGGCGGGCGGACGCGGTTGGTGAGCATTGTCCACGCGGTGGGGTTGTTGCTCTCGATGTTTTTATTGACTCCCTTCATGGAGCGCATCCCTCTTGCCGCGTTGGCGGGTGTGCTGATGGTCACCGCCGTGCGGATGAACGAATGGGGAGCGATCAAATTCATCTTTGGTAAACGCTTCAAGACCGACATGATCGCTTTCACGATCACCATGCTGGCGACCATCGTGCTTGACCTGACGCAAGCCATCCTCATCGGTTCTTTCCTCGCGGGCGCGGTCTTTCTCAACAAGATCGCGAGTATTGACATCACCGTGCAGGAAATAGACACCGAGCGCCTCAAGCAGAAGGGCATCGAGACGGCGGGCAAATGTCAGCATGTGAGGGTGGCGTTCCTCACGGGTCCGCTGTTCTTCGCAGCGACGGGTCAATTCAACGAAGCGTTTGCAAATCTGAAGGATACGCACGCGTTGATCTTGTCCATGCGCGGGGTTTCGCTGGTAGACACGGCGGGCATCGAAGCGCTCCTCCGCCTCGATGAGCGGCTCGAAAAGCAGGGCGGCACGCTGATGTTTGCCGGTGTCCACGACAACGCCTACAACATGATGGCGCGCGGCGGGCTGGTCGAACACATCGGGCAGGAAAACTTCTTCTGGTCTAGCGATCAAGCCATCGTCGAAGCGGAGCGGCGGGGGTGTAGGTTTTGTTCTTGAACGTGATAACATAACGACTGTCATTTTTAAAAGATAGTCGCTAGGCATAAAGGACTTTAGCATGACCAAAATCCTCAACTGGGGTTTTCTCTCCACCGCGCGGATCAACCGCGCCTTGGTTCAACCGTTGCAGGTTTCCAAACGAAACCACCTGCTTGCCGTTGCCTCACGCACGCAGGAAGCGGCGGACGCATACGCCAAAGAAAAGCGGATCGAGCGCGCCCATGGCTCGTATGAGTCCTTGCTTGCCGATCCCGACATTGACGTGATCTACAACTCACTCCCGAACCATCTGCATGCCGAATGGGCGGTCAAAGCCGTGGAAGCGGGCAAGTATGTGCTGTGCGAGAAGCCCCTCGCCCTGAGCGTGGACGAAGTGGACGCCATCAAGTACGCGGCGCACAAACACGGGCGGGTCGTTGCCGAGGCGCTCATGTATCGCCATCACCCCCAGACGTTGAAGGTTCAGGAAGTTGTAAAGAATGGTTCGCTCGGCGCGTTGAAAATGATCCGCGGTTCGTTCAATTTCATGCTCACCCGTGAAGGGGACGTGCGATTGAATCCCGATTGGGGCGGCGGGAGCATTTGGGATGTGGGAAGTTACCCGATCAGTTTCACGAGAATGGTTGTCGGCGCCGAGCCGGTCGAAGTATTTGGGTGGCAGGTCGAAGGTCCGACAGGAATCGACGAGTCGTTCATCGGGCAGATGCGCTTCGATGGCGACATCCACGCGCAGTTCGATTCGAGTTTCGTCATCCCGTTCCACGCGTTCATGGAGATTGTCGGCAGTGACGGCACGTTGAGCGTCCCGCGCCCGTTCAAGCCGGGCGTCAACGAAAAAATCTACCTGACGCGCGGCGAAAAAACCGAGACCATCCTCGTCAAAGAGCAAGAGTTGTATCTCGGCGAAGTGGAGGATATGGCGGACGCGATTCTCCTGGGGCGCGAGCCGCGCGTCTCGCTCGAGGATTCGCGCGCCAATGTGCGCGTGATCCGCGCGTTGCTCGACTCCTCGCGCACGGGTGTGCCTGCGCGCCTGGCGTGGGAAAAATTCTAAACCGCCGCACTCTCTGGTACACTTGCCGCATTCTTGCCTGGAGGATTTGTATGGATTTGCACACCACCGACGACGCCGTAACCCGCCGCATCAAGGCGTTCACCGACCGCGTTGCCCGGCTCAAAGAACACGATTTATATTTTTACAACCAGCCCGTGGAGGAGATGCTCGGCGACTCGAAAGTGCGCGTCAACGGGCGCGTCATGGGGATGTACGCCTCGTACGGATATTTGGGGTTGATCGGCCATCCCCGCATCAACGCCGCCGCCAAAGCCGCCGTGGATAAATTCGGCACGGGTACCAACGGCGTGCGCACATTGGCGGGCACGCTCACCCTGCACTACGAACTCGAAGAGACCATCGCGAACTTCAAGCACACCGAAGCCGCCATCACCTACTCATCGGGCTATGCCACCAACCTCACCGTGATCTCCACCCTGATGGGACGCGGCGACTACGTCTTTTCCGATAAACTAAATCACGCTTCCATCGTGGACGGATGCTTGATGTCCGGCGCGGAGTTCCGCCGATTCCGCCACAACGAAATGGACCATCTCGAAGGCTTGCTGAAGAACGCGCCTGCGGACGTGGCGAAGATGGTTATCGCCGATTCCGTCTTCAGCATGGACGGCGACATCATTGACCTGCCAGCCATGGTGGCGTTGTGCAAAAAATACAACGCGTGGCTGATGATCGACGAGGCGCACTCCATCGGCGTGCTCGGCAAGACCGGGCGCGGCATCGAGGAGCATTTCGATTTGTACGGCGGTATTGACATCAAAATGGGCACGTTGAGCAAGACCATCCCTTCGGTGGGCGGGTACGTTGCCGCCAACAAGGACATCATCACCTATTTGCGTCACGCCAGCCGCGCGTACATATTCTCAGCCGCCTTGCCGCCCGCGCAAGCCGCCGCCGCGAATGAAGCCTTCAAAGTGATCCTCGATGAGCCGTGGCGCATCGAACGGCTCAACCAGAACACCAAACAATTCATCGGCGGACTCAAAAGCATGGGCTTCGATACCATGCTGACCGAAACGGCGATCGTCCCGGTGCTGTGCGGCGACGACGATACCGCTTTTGCCATGACGCGCGAATCGCAACATAACGACGTGTTCGTGCTCCCCGTGGTTTCGCCCGCGGTTCCCGAAGGGCTAGCGCGCCTGCGGGCAACCGTCACTGCGGCGCACGACCCGAGTGAGATCGAGCGCGCGATGGACGTGATCGGCGAAGCGGGGAAGAAATTGGGGCTGATCAAATAACGAGAGGGTCAACTCAATCCTGCCTGTCAACATAGACAGGCAGGTTGTTTTTTTGATAGGTTTTGCAAGATGTTTTAAACGGTTTTCTTATCTTGGCTTTGTACAATTTCATCCATAATGTCCCCAAGATTTATGGAGTTGAGAAAATGAAATGGCAATGGAAGATCGGTCGGTTTTTCGGCATTGACGTTTTTGTGCACGCCACGTTTTTACTGTTGATCGGCTGGGTGGGTTACAGTCACTGGCTTGAAAATCAAAGTCTCCGGGAAGTCCTAAACGGCATCCTCTTCATCGTTGCGCTTTTTGCGTGTGTTGTTCTTCATGAGTACGGCCACGCGTTGACCGCGCGTAAATACGGCATCAAGACGCGCGACATCACGTTGTATCCCATCGGCGGGGTTGCGCGCTTGGAACGCCTGCCCGACAAGCCCATCGAGGAACTCTGGGTCGCGTTGATGGGACCCGCGGTCAACGTGGTCATCGCGGCGGGACTCTTTTCGGTTCTCGTCCTGACGCAAAGTCTGTCTCCCCTTACCAGCATGACCGTTACCTCCGGCTCGTTTCTCATGCGATTGATGATGGTGAACGTTACTCTCGTGTTGTTCAATTTGATACCGGCATTTCCCATGGACGGCGGTCGCGTCCTTCGCGCCATCCTCGCCATGCGCATGGACTATGTCCGCGCGACTCAAATCGCCGCAAACGTCGGTCAGGGCATGGCGTTGCTGTTTGGGTTGATCGGTTTGTTCGGCAACACGTCGCTTCTTTTCATCGCCTTCTTCGTGTGGATCGGCGCCTCGCAGGAAGCCAGCATGGCGCAGATGAAGAACTCGTTCAGCGGAATCCCGGTCACGCGCGCGATGCTGACGGATTTTAAAACCCTCTCTCCGCGTGATACGCTGGCGCAAGTTGTTGGGCTTGTCCTCGCCGGTTCCCAGCACGACTTCCCGGTGGTGGATGCGAACGGAACGGTGATGGGCATCCTCGAACGCGACGGGTTCATCGTGGCATTGTCGCGCCAGGGACAGAGCGCGCCAGTCGTCGGCGTGATGCGGCGCGACGTCCCCAGCGTGGATTCACACGAGATGGTCGAATCAGCCCTCCTGCGTCTGCAAGAATCGGGAGCGAAGACTTTGCCGGTCATGCACGCCGGTCAATTCGTCGGGTTGATCACGGCTGAGAACATCACCGAATTCTTGATGATACGTTCGGCATTGAAAACGGCGCGGCCAATTGCGTAAGTTATTCCTTCACCTGATACAACAGATTATCCTCCACCTTATACAACATCGGTGCGACTTGCACTTTCGGGTATCGTAACCGCAGTCGCTGCGCTTCGCTGACGACAAAATCCGCTTCATTCCCGATCTCGAACAACGGAGCGAATTGCAGGAAGTGTTCGTCGGCGCGTTCCACATCCCAGCCCGCGTTTTCCACCAGCCCTTTGATGAACAACTCTTTGCGCGCGGCAAGGTTCACCATCCCGCACTGGTTGTGACCGATCAGCGCGATGCTTGTCACGCCGCCCACGGCAATCGCATACGAAACCTTGAACTCGCTGTAACGCAGATTTGCGCCTCCGGCACGGATGATGTAGGCAAAATTATCCGGGATGTGCAAATGCTTGCGGTTGTCCATGCACATGCCGACGAGCAATTGCGCCTGGGCATAGGTTTCGTACTCGCGGTTGAGGTTGTGATATTCAAGCAAGAATCCAATGGGTGTATTTCGATACTCTGGCAAGATATTCTCGGCGCAAATCACGGGGACGAGATCGGTCATGATCGTTTCTCCTTCAATGATTATACATTGACCGCAGATAACGAATTCGATGCGACCTTTCGCTCGTGATCTGCGCCGGACAAAAAAGAAACTAAGCCTCTCCCGAAGCCCAGTCTCTAATCTCTAATCTCCAATCTCCAATCTCCAGTCGCTGATCTCAATACGCTCGCCCCCCCCCCCGCTTGTTATTCGACCACCGAGTTCCAATTACGATTTGTCAATTACCCAACAAGCCCCACTACAAAATGTACCAACCGCCAATACAGTTTATACAGCGGCTGGGGCCACGTCGTCCTCGGCAATGCAGGCGGGAACGATGACTCCACATCTTCATCGAAATAATTGCCCGCACCGTTGCCATCCCAAATGATATCGAATCCGCGCCCGAGCATATCCTTTACAAATTTGTCGGCATCGTATCCGTTGTTTTCGTAGAGGTTGTCGTGCGCGTACACGTGTTCGGGGTTCGGACCCACATCGATCTCGTTCACATCGAAACCGATGGTTAGGTTGAACACGGCGAGACCGCCCGTCTTGTTTCCGCGAATCGTGTTTCCGTAAATCTCCACCTCGTCGGCGGC
>CAYPCK010000179.1:0-5518 GCA_964409185.1 uncultured Anaerolinea sp.
TCGATCATGGAGCGTTATATCATCCTTTGGCGGCGAGCATAGCCAGCGTCAATTTTACAGTCAATAAGACAACAGTCCCCCTGCAAATTTGATAAGCAATCATCCTGTTACAGAGTCGCCGCGATGCCTCCAGTACAACGCAGCGCCGGCGCATACGGCAACCACTGCCATCACGGTCTGGTTGATGTTGATGCCGGCAACCAGCGAAGCATCGAGCCGCAAAAAGTCAAGGCAAAAGCGGATAAGCGGATACGTGACCAGATAGGCGAGGAAGACATCCCCAGACTTGAGCCGCCCGGCAAATCGGCGTGAAATCCATAAGAGGAACAACATGTTCGCAAAGTTTAGGACCGATTCGTAGAAAAACAACGGGTGGTAATACTCCACATCGGCGTAGTTTGCAAGGCGATGCGCCGGGTCGATGTACAATTTCCACGGCAGACTCGTCGGCGCGCCGTACAATTCCTGGTTGAAGAAATTCCCCCAGCGACCGATCGCCTGCCCCAACGCAAGGCACGGCGCGGCAATATCCGCCCATTCTGAAAATTTCAGGTTGTTCTTGCGCGAGTAGAAATACAGGACAACCGCCCCGCCGATCACTGCGCCGGGGATTCCCAAACCGCCCTTCCAAACCGCCAACGCGTCGAGCGGATGCGAAAGATACCAAGCCGCGGTTACGCCCGAAGACGGAGGCGGCGTGAGAATATGCCAGATGCGGGCGCCGACAATGCCGCCAACGATCAAGTAGATGAGCAAATCCCAAACAATCTCCGAGTCATGCCCGCGCTTCGCCGCCTCTTTGGTTGCCAGCCACGCGCCAGCCACGGCGCCAAGCATCAGGATTACCCCGTAAAAATGGAGGACTTGTTCCTTGCCAAAAAGAAAGTAGTGAATTCCGTCAAACTGGATGCTCATAACCCCTTCTCTTCAAGGTTTTTCAATCGCATTCGCTGATACGTCTGAGCGCGCACATGCCAAACCCGTTGCAACGCCGTGATGTTGGCAAAGACCGCGATAATGGCAAGACCGATGTACAGCTTGTTGAAAACCAACGACGGCGCCAGCACGAGATACCGCTCAACACGCGTCAACAACCCCACCTTGGCGCCGTACCCCAAACCTTCCGCCCGCGCCTTGACGTACGAGACGAGCACCGACCCAGCCGCCGCCGCGAATACCAACATCCCGCCAAGGGGCTCGCCAACGCTCAAAAAGTAATACAGCAATCCCCCGTAGATAATCAATTCAGAGTACCGGTCGCTGACCGAATCGACGAACGCCCCGAAATCACCGGATTCTCCTCGCAGCCGCGCCATGGTTCCATCGAGCGCATCGATCGGGGTCATGATCAACACGAATAGACCGCCGGTGAACATTTCGCCTTGCGAGAGATAAAACGCGCCGACCGTGTTCCCCGCCATGCCGATCATGGTCATCATGTTGGGCGTGAGACCCAACGAATTGAACATCCTGCCAAGCGGGTCGAGCACCCACTTGAACCACAGGCGTAAATAATCGGTGAGGGTCTTTTGTGGTGCTGGGGGAGGAACATCTTTGCTCATGTCAGATAAGTCCGGTAATCATATCAGGCTTTGGATGCGCGCCCATCACGGATTTCTACTCACCATTCGCCAACTCTTCATCCAACGGACCTAGCAGAACATCGCGTTCTTTTCCGCCTCCCTGCGAGGGTCCGACCACCCCCATTTCCTCCAACTGGTCGAGCAAACGCGCCGCGCGCGGATACCCGATCCGCAACCGCCGTTGCAATAGTGACGCGGAGGCGCGCTGGCTTTGGCGGACAATGACAACCGCCTGTTCGATCAATCCTTCATCTTCGTTTTCATCCGGCTCGCTCAAGAGTTTTTCCCAGGGCGGTGTATCGTCCGTTCCGTTGGCGGTCTTTTGCCAGTGCGCAATGATGCGCTCGATCTCCATATCGGTGATCATCACCCCTTGCGCGCGCGCCGGCGTGCCGCTTTCCGGATTCAGGAACAGCATATCACCCCGCCCCAACAGGGATTCCGCTCCCACCGTATCCAAAATCACGCGGCTGTCGGTGCCGGATGCCACGGCGAACGCGAGACGCGCCGGGAAGTTCGCTTTGATCAAGCCAGTCACTACGTCCGTCGAAGGGCGTTGCGTGGCAACGATGAGGTGGATTCCCGTGGCGCGAGCCATTTGCGCCAGGCGCACCAGGTTGTGCTCGGTCTGGTCCGGCGCAGACATCATTAAGTCGGCAAGTTCGTCGATCAACACAACAATACGAGGCAGGGTTGCGCCGTCTTTTTTTCGGGAAACGCGACGGTTGTATGCCTCCAGGTCGCGGACGCGCGCCGCCTCCAGCAAACGATAACGATGCTCCATTTCAACAACGACCCAGCGCAAAACGCCGAGAATGCGCTCCACGTTGGTTTCCACTTTTCCATACAGGTGCGGCAAACCGTTGAAGCGCAACAACTCCACCATCTTCGAATCGATCATCACCATGCGCAAATCTTCCGGCGGGTTGTTCATGGCAAAACAGGCCGCCAGCGAAGTGATGCAAACCGATTTCCCCGAGCCGGTGGCGCCGGCGATCAACAAGTGCGGCATGCGCGCAAGGTCGGCGACGATGGGTTGACCGGATACGTCGCGCCCCAACGCCATGGCAAGCGGCGCGCCGATCTTGTGGAACGCATCGGTCTCCAAAATGGAACGCATCCGCACCACCGAGGTGTGCGTGTTCGGCACTTCGATGCCGACATACGGTTTGCCCGGCACCGGCGCTTCAATGCGCAGGCGCTCAGCGGACAGCGCAAGCGCCAAATCTTTTTGCAGCGAAGCGATCTGCGCCACGCGCACCTTGATCTGTTGCGCCTCCTCCTCGGTGGCGCCCGTTTTTTTCATAAAGCCAGGTTGCACGGCAAATTGCGTCACTGTGGGTCCGACGCGAAACCCGATGACCGTGGCGGAGATGCCGAACTCAGCCAGTGTTTTTTCGATCATGCCGGCGGTCTGGTTAATCGTCCGTTCATCGGGGCGCGCATTTTGATCGGCGAGCAATATATTCAAAGTCGGGAGGCGTTCATCGCGGTCGCGCGGCGCGGAGGGTTTTTTATCTTTCTGATCGGCGGCGCGCAACGATTTTCTGAACTCGGGCGGCAACGCCGGCGCGGCGGGCTTCTTCCGCAGTTGACGCGCGGGTTTCGCTTCCTCCACTTTCGCTTCGACCGGAATTTCGAGTTGGGTCGCTGTTCCCTCGGGTGGCGCTTCGCCTGCGAGTTTAAGTAACCATTTCTCGAGGAATCCCCAGAACCCCAAGCCGGTGGCGGCAAAGAATAGCCACAGAGTCGCCAACAGGAGTGTGCCCCATAAACGACCCAGCCGCCAGAACAACGTGATAAGACCCCAGCCGATTCTGCCTCCGTCTGCGCCTGCCTCCGCGCGGATGAGCGATCCGCCGCCAATGGAGGCAAGCAAGCCTAACGTGAGGAGAGATGCGATCTCCAGCGCGAAGAGGCGTCCCCACCCAAGCGGACTTCCACTCCGGCGCACGGTCAGAAATCCAAAATATCCAAGCCCAAGCACAACCAGATAGGAACCCCAGCCAAACCACAACGAGATAAAGTCAGCCCATGGTGTGAGCAGGGCGCCTTGAGTGAATTTTCGCAAAGCAAGGAAGGTCATGAGCGCGGCGGCGAAGAGGAAAACGCCGAATGCGTCTCGTGCCGAGCGCCCGAAACGTTCGTTGAATCGCGCGAACTGGGTCAACCAGTCATTCGCTGGTTCAGGTTCGTGGATGGGCGGACTACCGGGTCGTTGATGCATGGATTGTATTGAGCGTTACGAACGGCCCACCCCTTCGCTCATTTCCATGTCAAGAATCGCTCGCGCTACAGATTCCACCGCCACGCGCTGTTTGCGATAAAGGTCGGCTTCAGACATGGCAAGGCGCCCCGCCACCTCGCGCACTTTTCTGCCTTCGATGAATTTCATTTCGAGGATGTTGTACAAAATCCACTCGCTGGTGAAGCGGCGATCTCCCGCCGGCTTGACTTGATCCACCGCTTTACGGAGCAGGGCGCGCAAGGCGTTTGAGGCGTTTCCTTCATATTCTTCCACCAATGTTTGAACAACCCGCAACCGCATCAAGGGGCTGTTCGATAATTTTGGTCCGCCCCAGTAGTGGGTCAGTGCGTCTTTCACCCAGCCGGCGAGGTCCGCTTCTTTCGACAGGGGTTCGGCAAGAAGAGTCGCTTTTGAGTCGTAACTGCCCGCTGCCCGCAGGCGCTGGAGCATATCAATTTGGGGCTGTAAGTCTTCGAGCGAATGAAAGACGCGTTGTTGCAGAATTCGGTCTTCGAGGGCAAGCGCGGCGCGGTCGGCGAGAAGCCATAAGGCATCGCGCTGGTCCTTATCCATGGGGTGGTCCGCTTTTCGGGCGATCCCGAGCAAGCCGAGCAATGGCGGAATCTCGTCTTTGTCGCCGATCTCTTTTTCTTTGCGAAGCGGCAAGATCCAAAAACCTCCCCAGATATATTCGTGCCGCTGGCTTTGACCGTTCGAGTGAACGACGCGCAACGCCTCTTCGAGGTTTTCGTTCCCAAGCAAGGAGCGATTCCCCGCCACGACGCTGAGGAGCAACTCGTCCCCATCCAGCGCGGCGACGAACGCGCAGGGCGATTGCAGGTGGTCGCGCACCGCGGCAAGGACGGTTTCAAGGAATTGTTGCAAGTCGCCGCGGGTGAGCAGGCGTTCTTCGATGTTCTGCAAAAATTGAAGTTCTTCCCGGTCGCGCCCGTAAAATAACAATCGCTCCCACAGTGGGGAAAACAACGTGACGGCGTGTTCGAACAGCAGAACGGTCACCACCACGGCAAGCGGCACAAATCCCGAATATGACTCGCCGCCAAGAAATTCACCCGTGCGGCGGACAAGCGTCATGGTGGTCAACGCTAGAGACGCAGTGACCGGTCCGCGCAGGAGCCATTTGAACAAGCGGCTTTTGACCACGCGGTCGGGCCACGAAACGCCGAAGAATGCGACGGCATACGCCATGACGACGACCAGCACCGCAACCAACAGGTTGTTGATGAATGCAACGCCCCAAAATAAAAGCGGGTATTGCTCCGCAAGAACCGAACCAAACAAAAGGTAGGGGTAGGAACCGAGCGCGGGGGCGGTCGCGCCTGCCATCAGGTAGAACATGCGCCGCCTGCCGGAGCGGGTGAGCATCAGCGAATACGCGCGGATGAAGTTATATCCCGCCCATGCGATGATGATAAGGTAGAAGCCGGTAAAAATCTGGGTCCAAGGCGTGTGCTGTAAATGAGGCGCAGGCTTGCCATTCGGCACCAGCGGACCCACCAGCATTCCAAGCGCCAACAGGACGACAAACCCCACCGCAATCGCGTACACAATGCGGATGGCGATCCGCCGTCGCCCGCGCGAGGGTCGCCCCGCCGTCACCAGCAACGCATCGGAAAGATGCAGGTAGGCGGGCGGCAGAAAGATGATTCCGATCCATTGGAGTTCG
>CAYPCK010000180.1:0-5512 GCA_964409185.1 uncultured Anaerolinea sp.
TCAGCGCCCACAAATGCCCCGCTTCTAGGCGGGGGTTTCCCCTTCGGGGATCTTCGCTTCGCTCCGACGAGTGCTTCGCGATCAGCGCGCACAAACAGAAAACTTCCGAAGTCTCTGAGACTTCGGAAGTTTTCTATCAGACCAGTGTGTTACGGAGTTGTAGGCGGCTGTCCATTCCCCGGACCTTTTGGACCGGGACCAAAGCCGAACCCGCCGGGTCCGCCGAGGAATCCTTTTTCAAGACCTTCGAGCAGCCAGTCTGCATTTTCCTGCGTGATGGTGCCGTCTTCGACTGCTTGTGCGATCCGCTCGCGCATTTCGGTCTCGTGCACCGCCTGAATCGCGGCTTGCACATCGGCGAAATCAACGCCTTGGGCTTCTGCCACCTGTTCGAGCGTTTGTCCGCTTTGAAGCGCGGCGGTCAGCTCGTCGGTCGTCATGTTGAGGGCTTTCGCCGCGGCTTCCAATGCCGCATCGCTCAGACCACGCCCGCCCGGACCTTTTCCATGCAGGGGTGCATCTGTTAGACCTTGCGCCAGTACGTTCGTCGCGCCTACTGCGCCAAAGACCACCAGCGCGATCAGCAATCCGCCGATCAGGATCGAAATTTTATTTTTCATGGTTATCTCCATTTCTTATTTATTTGTCGGCTGGGGTACCGCCAACCTGCAATCATCTTATCGAAAGACTGTTATACCGTTGTGACGCGCTTGTGGGGAAATTGTGTGGAACGACTTAGTGACTTTCTTCGTTCTTGAATGTAAACATGCTTCGCTCAAGGAGCGGATATTTCGATGAGTTGGAAAAAGACGATTTTGATTGGATTTCCCACATTGACACTTCTTTGTGCTTGTGTGCTATTTTTCCTCCTTTATCGCCAGCCGCTCGGACCGCAATTCAGCCTGCCCAGCCCACCCCCGGCGACATCCACGCCCACGCGCCTTGTCCCCGTGGTGGTGCCGCCGACGGGGAGACAATCGCAATCGAGTCCCGAACCGACGCCGCTGTGCGGCGCATCCCAGCCGGTCATGAATATCCTTGCCGTCGGCTCGGATGCGCGCGGCGATCATTACCTCTATGGGCTGGCGGATATCATCCGCCTTGTGCGCGTGGATTTCGTCAACGCGCGTGTGACCGTCCTCGAGGTGCCGCGCGACCTGTGGGTGGAGATTCCCGGCATCTCGGATCATTACGGCATCACGCACGGGAAATTGAATCAGGCGTATTTGTACGGGAACAAGGGATTTGGTTATTACGATGGCGCGGGCGAGGGACCCGGATTGCTGGCGCAGACATTGAACCTGAACTTCGGCGCGCAGCCCGAACATTATCTCGCGGTCAACATGACCACCTTCGAAAACATCATCGATGCCGTCGGCGGCATCGATGTGTACCTGCCGTATGATATTGACGTGCGGACAAAAGAGTATCCCGAGGCTTTTCACGTCGAGGCGGGGCAACATCACTTCGACGGCGAGACCGCGCTCTGGGTGGCGCGCATCCGCCAGTATCACACCTTCAGCCGCGCCGAGAGCCAGAATATCGTGATGTGCGCGTTGCGGAAAAAATTGCTCAGTCCCGCGCTGGTGCCTGCCATCCCCGAACTGGTTCAAACTTTTCAGCGCAACGTGCAGACCGATCTCAGCCCGGAGCAGATCAACCAACTGGCTTGCCTCGCGAATCAAATGAGCGGATCGAATGTGGTCTTTGCCAGTTTCCCCATCGAACTTTTTGCGAACAAAAAAATCTTCGGCCCCCAACTCGGCGCGACCACGCAGATCCTCGATGCGGATTTCAATGTGCTACGCGATTACATCAGCCGTTTTCAACAAGGCGCCTGGCCCGACCCGAATCTTGTTATCACATCCACACCTTCGCCCGCGCAGGCGGATGCCGAATTCGCCTGCGGGGATTAAATTCTTCCCTCGCCCAAACCCTCTTCCGAAGGAAAGGAACTTAATCCAGCCAAGGATGCACATAAGTCGGGGAATGATACTCATTGGTTCCCTAGAGGATGGTTGGCTGATTGGGCTTGGATTAATCGCACTTGACCCCTTCTCTTGACCGTTCTACAATCAGACCAATCGCTTCGCCCTAAACCTCAACTTGATTCTGTTTTAGGAGCATTTTCATGTCTGATTACCTTTTCCGCGGCTCGCTCGAAAAACTCGACAAGGACGTGTACGAACTGACACAACTCGAACAGGAACGGCAAGCCCGCAAATTGATTCTGATCGCCTCCGAGTCCACAGCCCCAATGGCGGTGCGCGAAGCGTTATCGTCCGCATTCCAGAACATCTATGCGGAAGGTTACCCCGATGAAGAAACTCGCTGGATGGACGACGCCGAGATCCTCGATTACCCGATGCGGCTTGCTGATTATCGCCGCAACAGCGACCCGCGCTACTACAAAGGCGTCGAATACGCGGATGTGGTCGAAGCGCTCGCCCGCCGCCGCGCCGCGCAGACCTTCGCCGCGAACGGATATTCCGCCGACCAGATTTACGTCAACGTGCAGGCGTTATCCGGCGCGCCAGCCAACAACGCGGTCTATCACGCGCTGATCGAGTTGGGTTCCACTGTGATGGGTCTCAACCTTTTGCATGGCGGGCATCTCTCGCATGGCTCGTCCGTCAACCGCTCGGGCAAGTGGTTCAAGGCGGTGCATTACACCATCAACGAAAACGAGCGCATTGACTACGAAGCCGTGCGCGAACTCGCGCTCGAACACAAACCCAAACTGATGATCGCGGGTTATTCCTCCTATTCGTGGATGCCGGACTGGGCGAAGTTCCGTGCCATCGCCGATGAGGTCGGCGCGTTTCTCCTCGCGGACATTTCTCATATTGGCGGACTCGTTGCCGCTGGAGTCGTCCCTTCGCCGATCGGATATGCCCATGTGGTCATGTCTACAACTCATAAATCCATTGATGGTCCGCGCGGCGCGGTCATTATGACCACCGACGCGGCAATTGCGAAGAAGATTGACAAAGCCGTCTTCCCCGGCGAACAAGGCGGACCGCATGTCAACGTGTTTGCGGCTCTCGCGTTGACCTTCAAGCTGACTCAAACAAAACAGTTCAAGAAGTTGCAGGAGCAAACCCTCAAAAATGCCAAAGCAATGGCAGACCAGTTCGAGAAGCGCGGACTGCGCGTCCCGTTTGGCGGCACGAACACGCACCTCGTCAACGTGGATTGCACGAGCATCGTCGGTGAAGACGGCACAAAACTCAGCGGCGACCAGGCTTCGCGCATTTTGGATTTGGTCGGCATTGTGGTGAATCGCAACACGATTCCCGGCGACAAAAATTCGCTCGATCCTTCCGGCGTTCGGCTGGGTACGCCATGGATAAGTCAACGCGGCTTCGACGAAAAGATGACGCGCGAACTCGCCGACATCATGGCAGATGTCCTGCTCGCCTGCGCCCCCCACTCCGTGGACACCGTCCGCAAGGGACGGCAACGCCGCGCCAAGGTGGATTTCAACGTGTTGAATGTTGCGCGTTTGAAGGTTCGAAAGTTAACCGAAAAGGCGGGCATTGATTTCAAGTACAAGAAGAGCGGGTATCCGCATTATTACTTCGTTGACGACAAGTCGACAACGGGCGTATTCGAAGTCAGCGGCTTCAACGTCAAACAATTTCTCAACTATGCCGTGTCGTCGGATGTCTCTGCCATTGGACCGGGCGAATCGCAAGCGACAACGGTTGCCACACCTAAGGGCGTCATCAAAGGGACGCTCACCTGCGTGGACATGGGCGCGTACCTCCTGCAAGCGCCCGCCGCCAAAGCGGGGGTTGTCGGCACGTGGTTGCGCGATCTCTCGGATGGGTACATGTCGTTCAACCTCGACGGGAGCAGGGATTTCACGCCGAAACGTTTGCCGGGTCCCACGATCGTGATGGGTATGAAACCAGACAAACGCATCGGGAAGAAGATGATCGCCAAAGGCGAGGAAAAACCGTACTTCATCGGCGATCAGGCAAAAGGGGAGAAAGAAGCGCTTCCGTCCTTTGTGTGGAATGAATCCGAAGGGGATTTAAAAAAGACGGCGTTGAATCAAACTCATCGCGATCTCGGCGGCAGGATGGTCCCGTTTGCGGGATGGGAAATGCCGGTGGTGTACACGTCCATTTTCGAGGAGCATCTCGCCACGCGGCAGGCGGCGGGATTGTTCGACGTGAGCCACATGGGCGTGTACGATGTGCGCGGCGCGGACGCGGCGTCGTTCCTCGATGCGGTCTGCGGCAACGATTGCGGCGGACTCATGCCCGGCGAATCGCTGTACACGCATTTCCTCACGCCCGACGCGGATGTGATCGATGATACGCTCGTGTATCGCCGCGGCTGGGATAATTACCTCATGGTAGTGAATGCTTCGAATGACGACAAAGACCGCACGTGGCTGGAGAGTGTGCGCGACGGCAAAGTAAAAATTGATAACGCCAAACCCTGGGCGCGGACGTACGGCTACAATGCGGTCATCCGCAATTTGCGCGATGCGAGCTCAGGGGATGCCATGCGCGTGGACATTGCGTTGCAGGGACCGAAATCGCGCGAGGTGTTGTTTGCGATGGGGGTGGACACGGAAACACGTACACAGGTAAACAAGTTGAAGAGGACGGAGTTGTGCGATGCCGTGATCGGTGGTTTCGATTTGATCGTTTCGCGTACGGGCTACACTGGTGAGAAGATGGCGTTTGAGCTGTTTGTGCATCCTGACCGCGCTGTGGATTTTTGGAAGGCGGTGCTTAAAGCGGGCGAGCCGTTCGGCGTGAAGCCCGTCGGTTTGGGTGCAAGAGACTCGCTGCGCACCGAAGCGGGACTTCCGTTGTATGGGCATGAGATGGGAGTTGGTTCGGGAAAGAGTGGTCTCGATACGTCCCGCGAAGAACGGCGGGACTACTCGACCACCAGTAGAGACTTGGGAGTTGCTGAAGGTGGATTTGGTTCGTATGTCAAAACGTACAAGCCGTGGTTCATCGGGCGGGAGGCATTCGTGGCGCGCGAGAAAGAACGCAAGGGAGTGGTCGTTCGCTTTACGTTCGACGAACAGCGCACGCGCATGGCGCACAACGGCGACCCGGTGGTGAATGCGAACGGCGAACGCATCGGCTTCGTCACCTCGTGCGCGATTGACAGCGCCCGCTTCATCACCGGTCAAGCGTATGTGGATTTGAAATACGCGAAGGAAGGCACGCCAATTCTGATTCATCAGGGCGGGGTGATGGATCGTCCCGCCTCGGCGGCGAAGGTGGCGAGTCGGTTCGCGAAGTTGTAAACAGATCGTTATCGATGAGGCGCAGTTTTACTTTTCCCCGCTTTGCACTTAAATGATGAACGCCAGGGTGAGGGGGGCACCCTAGCGTTCATCGACGCAAATATTACTACAGGCTTTCCGGTTTTGCAAGAGGCAATTTATTAGGATTTCATGATAAATCCTGCGACCACACATCTGTGCCCCGGGCGGGAATCGAACCCACATCTAAGCCTTAGGAGTGCCTTGTTCTAT
>CAYPCK010000181.1:0-5501 GCA_964409185.1 uncultured Anaerolinea sp.
GACTGCGAATAAACCTAAACCGAGAAACCCGCTCACCATGACGTACGGTTGATGGTTTTGGAGGGGGGCTGGTTCTTCGTCGAGGTGATTGCTGATGTGCAACAGGAACAGCAAGGCAATGAAAGAGGTAAGCAGGGACGAGCCGCCGTAGGAAACGAAGGGCAGTGTGACGCCGGTCAAAGGCAGGAGGCGCATATTCCCCCCGATGATCAGGATGGCTTGAATCCCGAAGTAAGAAGTGATGCCCGCGGCGAACAAGCGGCGGAACATATCCGGTGCGCGCAGGGCTGCGCGGAAGCCCCGCCCGACGATCAGGCTGAAGAGGGCAAGCAAGCCCAACGTCCCGAAAAGACCCGTCTCCTCCGCGATCGCCGCAAAGATAAAATCTGAAACGGCAACTGGAATCAATGCGGGGCTTCCCAGGCCGGGTCCGCGTCCCTCGATGCCTCCGTTGGCGATGGCAAGCAAGGCTTGGATGATCTGATACGAACCGCTGACAGGGTCGTCCCATGGATTGACCCATGATTCGAGGCGTGTTTGCACAACGCCGACGAAATAGTATCCCGCCATGCCGAACAGGACGATCAACGCGCAACTGAGCAAAACGGTGCGCCGACGCCCGGTTGCCAGGTAAATGATGATCGTGTACAACGCCATGAAAATCGAGGCGGTACCGAGGTCGCGCTGAAAGAGGAGCAACAGCACTGCCAGACTGCTGATGGCGAAGGTGGGGATCAGCGTGGTGAGCATGCGCGTTCGCGCGGCAAGCCGGTCTGCGAGAAAGGCGGCAAGGTAGGCGACGAGTAATAATTTGAGCGGTTCGGAGGGTTGAAAATACACCCCGCAACACCCCAGCCACAATTGGGGACCGATCCCAATCGGATTGGTTCCGAAAAGCAGGGTAAGTCCTACAAGAATTAACGCGCCTGCCAGGAGGAGATATTTATACCGGCGGAAGAAACCGAGTTGGGATGGCAGGCGTAAACCCAGCAATAGAACCAGCAGGCTGACCACGAACCATACTGCCTGGCGGGGTCCGAGGTCGGTATCGAGTCTCCAGATGGTCAATAGCCCCCATCCGCTCAAAAATGCGGCGGAGGGGAAGATGAATGGGTCGGCATCGGGGAGGTATTTTGCGATCGCGCGGTGAAGTAAAAAGACCAACAGTCCCCAGGCAAACAAGGCGATCCAATGCGACCAGCGCAGGTCAGTTTCTAGCGAACGGTACCGCACAGCCGGCGCAAGGGTGAGAAGGATGGACTGCAGGAGCAGGAAGAAAGCCGCGAGTTTCAACAAGCGTTCTTGAACAACGCGATTCATCGTCTATAGATATTTGTTGACCAACGCATCGAGCTTTTTCCGCGTTTCGGGGGGGATCGCATCCTTGCGCGTGATAAGCGCTGTCGACAGGGCGTTCCCGCATTCGCAGGCGCGTTTCTCGCGCAGGGTTCGAGCGATGATGCGGATCGCCTCCTGAGCCAGCGATGTATTCCGGTTCAATGTCTGAATGACCATCTCCACCGTCACCGGCTCCTCGCTCACATGCCAGACGTCGAAATCGGTAACGTGCGCCATCGTTGCATAGCAGATCTCCGCTTCGCGCGACAGGAACGCCTCGGGCGAAGCGGTCATGCCGATGATGGACATGCCCCAGGAACGGTAGGTATTTGATTCTGCGCGCGTCGAAAACCGCGGACCTTCGATCGTGATGAACGCTCCGCCTTTATGGAGCACGCCTCCCGCCTCCCGTACAGCGGATTCGACCTGGGCAGACAGGTCGCCGCAGAAAGGGTCTGCCACGCTGACGTGCGCCACCAATCCATCGCCAAAGAACGAGCGCGGACGATGATGCGTATTGTCGTATAACTGATCGGGGATGACGATATGCCCGGGCGCAATCTCCTCCTTTAGCGAGCCGCACGCGCTGATGCTGACGATGCGCTCCACGCCCAGCGATTTCAACGCGTAGACATTCGCGCGATAAGGCACTTCGGTCGGGGAAATATGATGACCGATGCCATGGCGGGCAAGGAACGCAATCCTCGTCCCCTCGAATTCGCCGGTAACGATCGGCGCGCTGGTTTTCCCAAAAGGCGTATCAATGTTCAGTTCGCGGGCATTCTGCAAACCGGGTATTTCATACAAACCCGAGCCGCCGATGATCGCAAGTTTAATGATGTCTGTCATTCGTTCTCCCGGATTCTATTTGATGGAGGTGAGTTCCTCGGAATCGATCCGGATCCCAAAGGTAATATTTCCGCACGTGAATTGGTCGCCCGAGATGATCACTGTGGGGGTGCTGAGCGGATCCCCGTTCAACGCGGTGCCGTTCGTCGAATTCAAATCCTCCAGCCACCATTGACGGTGGTGGTATGTGATGCGCGCATGCTGAGCAGAGAGCGCCTCATCCATCAGGGAAACATCGCAATGTGCGTGCCTGCCTATCACAATCTCGGTCTGGTCGAACGTGAGCGTGCGTTCATTCCCCCATTCCGGTTTGTAGCTCAGCGAGATCCTCGGTTTTTTCTGCGATGTGAGGGCTTTTCCCTGTTGGTGAAGTTCCCGCCCTAGCGTCCACAATGCCCACCCTAGAAATGCATATAGCGCGATCGCCAGCGCAAACCGAAGAACCAGAACAACGGCGGCAATCATTTTAGAGAGCGGTCTTGGCTCAGGCGGTCCGTCTTGATATCCACGGTTTTCTGTTCAATGGCGGCGGTAGGTCGTTCGCTGTTGCCGACCCCGTTGGGGTTGAGCGGCGATGTTTCCGCCATATCCGGGCGGACCGGCGGATTATCCTGCCCGAAGATCAGCGCCACACCCGCCAGGGAAATCACATCCCCCGGGTAAAGGACGGTCTGGCTGGTGCGTTGCCCATTGACGAACGTGCCGCCCGTGGAATTCAAATCAAACAACACGAAGCGTCCCTTGATCGAGCGAAGCTGGGCATGGTTCCTTGAAACGCGCGGATCGTCAATGACCAGCTGGTTATCCAGCCGTCTACCGATATTTGCCACAGGTTCGTTCAAAGGGAATACCTTTACACCCTCCACGATTAGGAAAGCGTTGTCCGGCACGTACTCGTCATCTTCGAGTTCCTTGGTGGTCCCGCCTTTGTTTTCCATGCCCTGTGTATCTGCCACGGGTTCGAGTTTGTGCGAAGCCACCACGCTGATATCGTCGGCGGAATATTTGTCGTCCATGCTGATGGTGATGGTGGGGGCGCCGCTGAACTTAAGCCCGGAGTCTCGTACTGCGGTCGAGATGATGGATTTCAGGGTGTCCAGGGTGCGCTGTTCCTTCCACATCGGCGAAGATTCAGGGGAAACGATCAAGGTGAAAACGTTCGGCGAAACACCCTCGGCGTCTTTTTTTTCGATGATATTTTGTTTAAGCGCGCTGGACAGGCGCTGGATGACACGGTCTTCCACCCGCAGTCCCGGCAGGATTCCCACCAATTGGTTTTCAACGAGTGCTTGTAACTTGGCTTCCAACAGATCCAGATTGAGTTTCATTATTTTCCTGGTCCGAGTGGTCTAGAATGCAAATATTATAGAAGCGAGTACAAAAAACTGCAAGACGGTAAACTTGCAGTTTCAATATCTTAAACCGTGCCACCCTTAACGCGGATTTTTCCGCAATTCGGGCAGTTGACTTCGTCGCCTCGGACGACGAAGCCGCAATGGGGGCAGGAGGACGGCTGGGCGCTGCCCATCGGCGCTCCGCAGGCGATACACGCGCCTTCCCCCAATGGGTTCGCCACCCCGCAAAATTCACAAGTGGTCCGGGCAAACCGATCTGAGAGTTCATGCGAGGCGCCTAGGGCGGCAACGGTCTTGTCGATGGTTTTCCAGACCTTGTCGCTGAGTTGAATGCTTTCGAAGTCCTGCGCCAGATCGTCCAGCCTGCCAAGCAGGTTGAATGGATTTCTTAATGCCGACCACGCTGTCTGACCGAGACTCGCCGCCACTCCCAGCCATGCCTGCTCGCCCAACTCAACCATGACCCCATCCTCGGTCTTTCGCAAATTAACGGTGAGGGCAGTCTGCCCACCGGACATAGAGCCTGTACGCGTGGCGATCTGCACAGCCAGCTTATCCTGCCCGCCGATGGTTTGGGCATGCAGGTTGCCGCGATTGAATTCTGCCATGAGCGCATGAGCGATATCGCCCGGTGTGATCCTGCCGTGAAAAAATCGTCGGTCCATGATTTCGATTATAATCCGCTTCATGAGCGACGACCACGGGTCGTCGCGTTGTGTCTATCAAAGATTGTATACGCAATGAAACAAAATTGGTTTAAATCGATCGGTGTATATTTGCTTGCGCTTTGCGGGGGATTGGTCATGCTTCCGCAGGCGAAGCAGGTCGAAGCGTATCAAGATGCGCCGACACCGGGTGGAATCGTCATTACTGTCACGTACACCGATCCGATGAATGTGCGAAATGGACCGGGGACGTTTTACGATATCATCGGTCAGATCTTCCCGGGTGATGTGTTCCCCGCTTTGGGCATCTCTCCCGGCCGAGAGTGGATTCAAATTTCCTACCAAGGCGGAATCGGTTGGGTCTATGCTCCCTACGTGGCTGTTTCCGGGGGTGAATTGACAGTTGTGGAAGCGCCTCCCACGCCGACGCCTCTCGTAACCAACACCGTGGACCCGACTCTTGCCGCGCAGTTCCATTTGTCCCCGACGGTCACTCGCCTGCCGACATTCACTCCCCCGGCGCCCATGACCGAGCCGGCGTTTGGAGAGGATACGCTACCCGATGCGGGCGGGGTTCCTTCAGGATATTTCATCATCATCCTTGGTGTGCTCGGCTTGCTTGGTCTCGCGGTTTCATTTATTTCTCAACGATGAAGGATCGCACAGTCGGGACGACAACCGCAGTGTTATTTATCGTTGGCTGTATCCTGCTGACGGTATTTGATCATTTCGAGCCTGCCATCGTCCACGCTCAACAGCCTACCGGCAGTATCCCAACGGTAACGGGTACGCCACCGGGTCCTTTTGTAAAAGTGGATCAAAGTGTCTCGCAGGTGCGCGTCTATTCAGGTCCCAGTTCGTTCGATTACCCGGCAGTCGGGGTTTTGGTTGCCGGTGAAACTGCTCCCGCTTTGGCGCGCGCGCGCGGCAGGGAGGATTGGATCAAGATCCATTATCCGGGTGTGCCAGGCTCAATCGCGTGGGTGTTCGGTTTGTTCGTCTCGTTATCGCCCGGCGCCGCCCTGCCGTTGGAAGAAATTCCACCCACCCCGACCCTTGCGGCAACCCCCACGATCAACCCGACGTTGGAAGCGGCTTTCATCGGTCAGCAGACTCCCACCCGCCTGCCCACGTTTACTCCCCCGGCGCCGGTTGAACCACCAACCTTCAACGATGTGACGGAAACCCAGCCGCCGGTTCCTGCCGGGCTTGCCATCGTTGTTCTGGCTTTGGTGGGTTTTATGGGAGCGTTGATCTCATACCTGCGGGGCAGGTAAAGAAAAAGACCGGGTGA
>CAYPCK010000182.1:0-5497 GCA_964409185.1 uncultured Anaerolinea sp.
CACCGTTGCCAGCGAAACAGGGAGAAGCACCTTCCAGCCGAACGACATCAGGCGGTCGTAGCGCAGGCGGGGCCAGGTGGCGCGCACCCAGATCATTCCGAAAAGCAGGATAACAATTTTGATGAACATGTACACCGGTCCGAGAAGCGGATATTGATCCACGCCCGGTCCGAGATACCCGCCGAAGAAAAACACCGCCGCCAGCGCGCAGATGACGATCATCTTCTGGTATTCCGCCATGAAGAACAGCGCGAACTTCATTCCCGAATATTCCGCATGGTACCCCGCCGTCAGTTCCTGCTCCGCTTCGGGCATGTCGAACGGCGCGCGGTTGACTTCGGCAAGCGTGGCGATCCAAAAGATCAACGCGCCGACGGGTTGGACCACCACGAACCACATCGAGCGTTGCGCTTCCACGATCTCGCGCAGGCTCATCGAATCCGACATCAAGATGACCGGGATCATCGAAATGCCGAGCGCCAGTTCGTACGAGATCATCTGCGCCGTCGAGCGCATCCCGCCGAGCATGGCGTACTTGCTGTTCGACGACCAGCCCGCCAATACGATTCCGTACACCGCGATCGAGGCGATGGCGGTGAAATACAGCACGCCCACGTTGATGTCCGCCAGATATAACTTGATCTCGCGTCCGAACAAATCAATCGAGGTGCCCCACGGAATGATCGCGGCAATAATAATAGAAGGGACAACGGTCAATATCGGCGCGAGGAAGAACACGAATTTATACGCCTTCGCCGGGGTGAGTTCCTCCTTGAAGATCAACTTCACCGCGTCGGCGATGGGTTGCAACAAACCGAACGGTCCCGCGCGGTTCGGTCCGACGCGCGTTTGAATGCGCGCCAATGCGCGGCGCTCGTACCACGTCAGGTAGGCGAAGCCGCCCAACAACGCGAAGATCAAAATCAGCGATTTGATGAACCACTCGAGCCAAAGAGCCCAATCTGAGATCATGCCTTCACCTTTACTGCCACCGGTTCGCGTATGGCAATGCCCATCGAGCGCGGCACCAGCGCGATCTCGTCCGAAATCGAATCATCCAACTTCAACACCGCTTCACCACTCGCGCCGTTGAAACTTACGTTCACAGTCTGCCCCACACGCAAACCGAGTCGTGCCGCGGCATCGGGATGCAACGACACGCTCGCGCCGCCGATGCGTTGATGCAATAATGCGGATGACATCACGGTCGTCCCGCGATCGTACAATTTATTGACGGGCACCGCGAGTAACTCCTTCTCCGTCGGACTCGGAAGCGCTTCTTTCTGGACCCTCGGGATGCTCACCTTTTCCCCGCGCGTTGCCGCCGACGAAAGATGAACGCCTAGTCCGTGTTTATTCTCGTAGGTTGTGCCGCCGTAGTACACATCGCCGCGCCCCACGATGGGGAATTGTTCCTTCACTTCGGCGAGTTTGGCGTAATCCAATCCTTCGAACGATTTCACAGTTTCAACAAGAAGGTCGAATACCACTGAAACAGACGTGCCTTCGAGAATAACTCCCATCTGCCGCGCGATCTGCGCGGTGATCGCAAAATCGGGTTTGGCATCGCCGGTCACCGGCACGGCAGGATAAAACCTCTGCACGCGTCGCTCACCGGACGTGAGCGTCCCTTCGCGTTCGGTGAATGCTTGCGCGGGCAACACCACATCGGCGATTTCGGTCGTGGGGGTTTCCATCACATCCTGAACCGCGACGAACTTCGCCTCGGCAAGCGCCCTCGCCAGTTTCGGGTCGTCGTTCACAGGATCAGCCCCCACAACATACACCGACTTGCCCTTCAACGCCTTCGCCAGATCGTCTTCAACAGTAAAGCCCATCTCCCACGCGCCCTGGTCGTTCGCGCGCTCCCACACGCCGACGAGTCCGTTGTTGGGTCTGCCCGTAAAGCCGTTATCGTTCAATAGTTTCGCGCACGCGGTGGCGAGGCTCTGCGAACCCGCCGCGCCCAGCCCTTCGCTGCCGTACAGGATGACGGCGTTCTGCGCTTTCATGAACGCGTCGCCAGCCTTGCTCTTCTTCATCAGGTCATGCACTGCTTTCGCTTCACTTCCATATTCATAACGCGCTTTGAATGAGGCGTATTTATCCAGCTTGGTCTCGCGCGGATTCAACACGATCAACGTCGCGCCGCGTTCCTTTGCCTGCTTCACGCGCAGATACCAGATCGGCGCTTCTTGATACAGATCGGAAGCAACGACAACGATGGCCGTACCTTTGCCCATCGTTCCAAAGTTCGTGCCTGCTCCAACGCCGACGAGTGTTGTCAATTCGCCGCCAGCCATATGCGAGTACAAATACGATTTGCCGCCCGCATGGTCGGCGAGCGTCTTCAAATTGAACAGGTCTTCGTTGGAAAGTCTTCCCGAAGCCAGCACAACGAAATCTTTTTTCGCTTTGAGGAATTTCTCGGCGGCGAGTCTGGTCGCGGCATCCCACGAGGCGCGCGCCAACTTTTTATCCTTGCGGATCATCGGTTTGCTGAGCCGTTGTTTGCTTTCGGCATAGTGATAAGCAAAGCGACCTTTATCGCAGAGCCAGATCTCGTTCACTTCTTCGTTTTGTCGCGGCATCACGCGCTTGACCACGATCTCACCGCCCGCCTTGGCTTCGCGGCGCGTGTTCAGGGTGGTGTTGCATCCCACCGGGCATTGGGTGCAGATCGAAGGCGAGGCATCCAACTCCCAGGGGCGCGCGCCGAAGCGGAAGTCGGCGGTGGTCAACGCGCCGACGGGGCAGATATCGGTGGTGTTGCCGGAGAAAACGGAATCAAACCCGGGGTCCGAGAAAGAGACGATCTGTGTCGAACGTCCGCGCTCGTCGAAGCCGAGCACCGAGTCGCCGGCGATCTCATCCTGAAAACGGATGCAGCGCGCGCACTGGATGCATCGTTCGCGGTCGAGATAGATCAACTCGCCGAGCGGCACCTGTTTTTCAAGGCGCAGTTTTTCGTTGTAAAGGAAGCGGCTTTGACCGGGTCCATGCGCCATCGTCAAATTTTGAAGCGGGCACTCGCCACCCTTGTCGCAGATCGGGCAGTCGAGCGGATGCGACGTGAGCAAGAACTCGACGGTTCCCTTCTGACCTTCGGTTGCCTTCGCCGATTGGGTGAGGATCACCATGCCGTCCTCGACCTTGTTCGTGCACGCCGTTTCGAGCTTGGGCATGAACTGGATCTTCGGCGCGCCGTTCTCCATCACGAATTGACCCGTGGCGCGATCGCGCATGGGACGGCCGATCTCGACCAGACACATGCGGCACATGCCGACGGGTTCGAGTTTGGGGTGATGGCAAAACACGGGAATATCGATGCCAGCCAGTTTCGCCGCCTCGGCTACGCCCATCCCCTCGGGGGCGGTGATCGTTTTTCCGTCAATGGTTAGCGTGACTTGTTTGCTCATGATGCGTTGACTGCTTTATCGAAATCTTTTCTGAAACGCTCGATGCCGGTGACGACCGCCATGGTGGAAAACTCGCCCAACGCGCACAGGCACTTGCCCTGCATCTGCTTCGCCACGTTGAGGAGCAAATCCACGTCGGCTTTCGAGCCGTGCCCGTCGTGAATCCGTTCGGTAAGGTGAGACATCCAATACGTGCCTTCGCGGCAGGGCGTGCATTTGCCGCACGATTCATGTTTGAAGAAATGCACGGTCTTGTTGACGAGCCAGTCCATCGAAACGGTATCGTCGATCACAATAATGGATGCAGACCCAAGGTCCGCTTTGAGCGTGCGGACGCTGGCATAGTCCATGGGCGTGTCGAGAATTTTGTCGTCATCCACAAGGATCAACGAAGACGACGCGCCCGCGGGCATGATGGCTTTGACCGTCCGGGAGTCCTGCACACCGCCGCCATGTGTGTAGATCAGTTCACGGAAGGTTGCGCCGAGAGGCAATTCATAATTCCCGGGTTTGCGCACGCGCCCAGACAATGAAAATATCTTCACGCCGGGGCTGTCTGCCGTGCCCATTGACTTGTACCAATCGGCGCCGTTCGCCAGGATCATCGGCACGTTGGTGAAGGTCTCGACGTTGTTGATGATGGTCGGTTTGCCATACAGCCCGAACGAGGGTGGGAACGGCGGGCGATTGCGTGGCTGTCCGCGTTTGCCTTCGAGCGATTCGAGCAGCGCCGTCTCTTCGCCGCAAATGTACGCGCCCGCGCCGAGGTGGGTGTAAATTCTGAGGGAGTAATCGGTGCCGAACAATTTATCGCCGAGATACCCAGCCTCTTCGAGTTCGCGAATCTTTTCATCGAGCGCCGCCGCCACCTGCCAGAATTCGCCGCGCAGGTACACGTATGCAACATTCGCGCCGACGGCGTACGAGCCGATCATCAAGCCTTCCAAAAACTGAAAGGGGTTGCCTTCCATGATCTCGCGGTCTTTGAACGTGCCCGGCTCGGACTCATCCGCGTTTGCCACCACGTAATGGGGCCAGTTCTTGTTGTCAATGAACGACCACTTCATGCCGGTCGGGAATCCCGCCCCGCCGCGCCCGCGCAGACCGGAGTTCTTGACCACGTCGGTCACTTCGGTGGGTTTCATTTTGGTGACGGCATTTTTGAACGCGGCAAGCCCGCCGTTCTTCTTGTAGACGGAGAGTTTGTCGAGGTCGGGTATGTCGCGGTGACGTAGAAGGATATGCGCCATTACTTCGTCTCCCCCACTGCATTCTTCAATGTGCGAATCAACTCCATTGTTTTATCAACGGTCATGTTCTCGTGATATTTGATCCCATCGGGTCCCTGCGTTTGGAACATGGGAGCCTTGTCGCACGCGGCGAGGCAGGTCACGGCTTCAAGGGTAACGATGCCATCGGCTGTCGTCTCGCCGATTTTGATTCCGAGATTCGCACACAGGTCATCCATGAATTTGTCAGCGCCGCGCAGGGCGCAGGGCAGATCGGTGCAAACCTGCATCCGATATTTTCCTTCTTTTTCATCGTGATACAACGTGTAAAACCCGACAATCGCCGCGACTTCGGTTTCGGTCATCTCCAGCGTTGCCGCAATATCCCGCATCGCGGAGTTGTTGACGTATCCCTCCTCACGCTGGGCCAGGAAGAGCAACGGCATCACCGCCGAGCGTTTGCCTTCGGGCGGGTATTTCGAGAGAATTTGTTTTACTTCCTTCGGATATTTTTTGGCGAGGCTCATCGGTCAATATCTCCGAGCACGATGTCGATCGAAGCAAGGATCGCCACCAGGTCAGCAACGAGATGACCTTGCGTGATCTTATTGATGACAGACAGGTTATCGAACGAGGGCGTGCGCATGTGTACGCGGTGCGGCTTGGGTCCGCCATCGCCTTCGAGATAGACACCGAGTTCACCTCGCGGCGACTCAACCGCGCTATAAATAGAAGCTTTCGGCGCGGGGAAACCCTCCGTCCATAGTTTGAAGTGATGGATCAGTGCTTCCATGCTCACGCCGATCTCGGCGCGCGGCGGCGGGACGAATTTGCGGTTATCGCTTTGCA
>CAYPCK010000183.1:0-5494 GCA_964409185.1 uncultured Anaerolinea sp.
GCAAACCCAGACCAAAGCGCGGAAAAGATGCGAAGCGAAATCCAATCGAAAACGGGAAAGCGTATCGGCATTCTCATCATTGACTCGCACGGGCGCGCATGGCGCAATGGCACGGTCGGCGTTGCCATTGGGATCGCAGGGTTGCCCGGACTGGAAGATTTGCGCGGCAGAGCAGATCTTTTTGGCTACAAATTACAAGTGACAACCGTCGGTGTGGCAGACGAACTCGCCGCCGCCGCATCGTTGATGATGGGGCAAGCCGCCGAAGGGACCCCCGTTGTGCACGCGCGAGGTTTTCCGTACCCGATGCGCGAAGCGGCGCTCAATGAATTAATTCGCCCCAAAGATCAGGATCTGTTTCGGTGAGGCGCTAACACGAATCTTATTGATGCTTGTTAGACTCCGCGCAGAAAATTCAACGTGAGAAAAACCCATGCCCATTCCAACAAAATACCAGGACCTTGTCAGCGACGAATCCAAAGCCATGTTGTATCTCGCCACGCTCATGCCCGACGGTTCGCCGCAAGTCACGCCGGTGTGGTTTAGCGTGGACGGCGACTACATCCTCATCAACACCAACGAGGGTCGCCTCAAAGATAAAAATATGCGCGCGCGCAAGCAGGTGGCGATGACCATTCAAGACCCCGACGAGCGATACCGCTATATCGGCATACGCGGCGAAGTGGTTGGGCACACCTACGAGGGCGCGGTCGAACATATCGAAATGCTCTCGATGCGTTACGACGACACGCCCTGGGGAATACGCAAGGAGCAGAAGCGCATCATTTACAAGATCAAACCGACTCATGTCCACGACCACGAGTGACCTGCATCACTTTTTGCGGACGCGCCGCTCCATCCGCCGCTTCAAACCCGACCGTGTGCCTGATTCAGTCATTCGGACGATCCTCACCACCGCGACTTTCGCCCCCTCCGCGCATCATCGTCAGCCATGGAGATTTGTCGTAGTGGCGGATTCATCCACTCGAACAAAACTCGCCGATGCGATGGCGGTTGATTTTCAACGCGATCTGGAAAGCGATGCCATCCCAGCGGAACAAATTCATATACAAGTCACGCGCTCGAAGAATCGAATCACCTCCGCGCCGGTTGCGATCCTGCTCTGCCTCGACATGTCCGACATGGATTCCTACACTGACAGACGTCGCGCCAAAGCGGAATTTCGTATGACGGTCCAGTCCGTTGCGGCGGCAGGGATGCAACTCCTGCTCGCCGCGCACGCCGAAGGGCTCGGCGGCGTTTGGGCGTGCTGGCCCCTCTTCGCGCAGGAGACAATTCGCACTGCTCTCGACCTGCCTGAAAATTGGGAACCACAGGGGATGGTTTTTCTTGGCTATCCAGCAGATATTCCGGAAGCAAGGGAAAGAAAACACCTTGATGCAATTACGATTTACCGCTAACACCGCCGCGGACGGCGACGGGAGCAATCCATGAAAATCGTTGCCCTCGCGGGCGGAGTCGGCGGCGCAAAACTCGCGCACGGGCTTGCCCAACTTCTCCCACCTGAAGACCTGACCGTCATCGTCAACACCGCTGATGACTTCGAGCATTACGGCTTGTATATCTGCCCCGATCTGGATACGGTTTGTTACACGCTGGCTGGGCTGGCAAACCCTGAAACAGGTTGGGGACGGATGGATGAATCCTGGAATGTGATTGAGAACGCATCCAGGCTCGGCGGGCCGGATTGGTTCCGTTTAGGCGACCGCGATCTCGGCACTCACCTCGAACGGACGCGGCGGCTCAAGGCTGGCGAGTCGCTCAGCCAGATCACGCAGGATTTTTGCAAGGCATGGGGAGTGAAACACACCGTCCTGCCGATGTGCGACTCGCCGGTGCGCACGATAGTCGAAACCGAGGAAGGCGACCTGGCGTTTCAGGATTATTTTGTCCATCGCCGCTGTGAGCCGCAGGTGAAAGGCTTTCGCTTTGAGGGAGTCGAAGGGGCGGAACCAACCGCACAGGCGAATGAAGCGTTAGCGTCGGCGGATGGAGTCGTGATCTGCCCGTCGAATCCGTGGGTGAGCGTCGATCCGATCTTGAAAGTCATCACCCCCCAACCCGGGGCGAGGGTCGTTGCCGTCTCCCCCATCATCGGCGGCGAAACCGTGAAGGGACCCGCCGCGAAGATGTACAGAGAACTCGGCATCACGCCTTCGGCGCTGGCGGTGGCAAAGCATTATGAAGGATTGGCGAGTCATTTTGTGTTGGATGACATGGATTCGCAACTAACCGAAAGTGTAAGGGGTTTGAATATGCGTGCTTTTGTAACGAATACGCTGATGAAAAGTCATGAAGAGAGAAGGCAACTGGCGCAAGCCGTACTCCATTTCATTGGAAGTGACTCATGACACTCTGGGCAATCGTCCCTGTAAAGCCTTTGCGACGAGGTAAGTCGCGCCTGGCGGGTACACTGAACGAAGATGAACGAACCGAATTAAACCGGGCATTGTTGCAACATTCGCTCGAAACGCTCTCCGGCGTCTCCGGCGTGGACGAAGTACTCGTTGTCAGCCGCGACCCGAATGCGCTGGCGATCGCCCGCAACCACGGCGCGCGGACGGTGCAGGAGGACGGAACTCCGCACCTCAATACGGCGTTGAAGCGCGCGACCGTGGTGGCGCAGGTCTACGCGTCGCGCGGTGTTCTCATCCTGCCGGCGGATCTTCCGCTCGTGACGCGGGAGGATATTCAAACCTTGTTGGATCGCGCGGTGAAGCCGCCTGTGGTGGTGATCGCCCCTGACCGTCACGGCAAAGGGACGAACGCGCTGGTGATCGCGCCAGCCGGCACTATCGAATATGATTTCGGCGAACATTCATTCCAACGCCACTGCGAACGGGCAAGGCAGGCGGGCGCACGGCTGGAGGTTGTTGACCTTCCTTCACTGGGGCTCGATCTTGATTTGCCGGAAGATTTTGAGTTGGTGAAAAATCTCGAAAGCACGATCACATTTTGATCGCTACCGAGGACGGCGGCTGGAGAATCGCCTACCCACGAATCACATTCGAAAAAGAGGAGAATGCCATGGCTGAACGAGTCGCATTGTATTTGCAGGATTCGCATGACTTAAGGGACGGTTTGGATTATGTACGCTACGCGGAAGAAAAAGGCTTCGAAGCCGTCTGGCAGGCGGAATCGCGGCTGGTGCGTGATGCGATTGTCCCGATGGCGGCATATGCGGCGGTGACGACGAAACTCAAGGTCGGCTCCGGCGTGATCAACAATTGGACGCGCAACATCGGTCTGCTTGCGGCAACGTTGCTCACGCTCGACGATCTCGCGCCAAATCGAATCATTTGTGGGATAGGCGCGTGGTGGGATCCGTTGGCAAAAAATGTCGGCATTGAACGCAAGAAGCCGCTCCTCGCCATGCGCGAGACGGTCGAAGTGCTCCGCCGCCTGCTCAACATGGAGCGGGTCACCTTCCATGGAGAATTCCACCACGTGGATGGAATCGAGTTAGACGTTGTGCATGGTCGCCGCGAGCCGCGCAACGTTCCGATCATGATCGGCGCGACCGGCGATGTGATGATGGAAATGACCGGCGAAATCGCCGACGGCGCGGTGTTGAATTATTGCGTCCCGCCGGAATATAACGACAAGGCGATGGAGCAGCTGGAAAAAGGGTTGAAGAAATCCGGGCGGAAGATGGAGGATTTCGACCGACCGCAACTGGTGGTTTGCTCGGTGGACGAAGATCACGATAAAGCCATTAGCTACACCAAGGAATTGCTGTGTCAATATCTCGCCCAGCAACCGCACATCGCCAAAGCCTCGCAGGTATCACAAGACGTGATCACGGAGATACAATCCATTTTGGGTTGGCCCGCCACCAAGGAACAGATCAACAAAGCGAAGCATTTGGTTCCCGACGATCTCGTCCACCGCATCACCGCCTCCGGGACGCCCGCGGAAGCGAAGGCAAAAGTGGAGGAATATAAAAAGCGCGGATGCACTTGCCCGATCCTCTACCCCGTGGGCGGGAATTTCAAATTGTTGATAGATACGTTTGCGCAGGTTTAACCCGACGATGCCCACCTTGCCTGGTCGCCGCTACGATAACAACCCGTTCAAGAAATCCAAAATCAATTGTAGAGCCGCATCAGCCGATGCGGCTTTTATTTGCCGGCGCGACCCCGAGAAATGGCGAAGGCTTGTCCACTCGCCGTCCGGCGCGGCGATCGCCAGCCACACGGTGCCCACCGGTTTGGAATCCGTCCCACCGCCTGGACCCGCTATCCCTGAGATCGAGGCGGCGATGTCTGTTTGGAATCGCATACGCGCGCCGCGCGCCATTTCCCGCACCGTCTCTTCGCTGACAGCGCCAAAGGTGTTCAACGTGTCCCACGAAACATCGAGCAGGGATACTTTTGCCTCGTAAGCGTAGGCAACGATCCCGCCGCGGAAGTACTCCGAGGAGCCGGGGAGATTTGTAATCCGGTCGCCTACCAAACCGCCCGTGCAAGATTCCGCCAGGGCAAGCGACAGTTTCCGCTCGCGCAGGAGTTTTCCAATTTGTTCTTCCAGGGAAATCACAGACATAAAAGTAATTGGGGAGAATGATAAAGTCGTGTCATTATACAGGAGCGAATGTCGTTCTGGGTTATAATTTTGCGCATGGCAGATTGGGCTGGCAAGACGCTTGGCAACGTCCATATCGAGAAACTCGTAGCCCGCGGGGGGATGGCGGAAGTATACAAAGGCAACCACAAGTCATACGGGGTCGTAGCCATCAAGGTGATGCGAGGCTTGTTGGAACGGGATTCGGAACAACTCAGCCGCTTCAAGCGCGAAGCCGAAGTGGTTGGGGAATTGAAGCACCCCAATATCGTGCAAATGCTCGACTATGAGCTGGAAGATGAAACGCCCTGCCTCGTCATGGAATATGTGCCCGGCCCTTCGCTCGCCGCGTACATGAAAGCCCTCCACGAACAAAATAAGCGCATCCCAATCAGGATCGTTGCCAACTTGCTGAAATCGGTTGCCAACGCCCTCGACTACGCCCACGAAAAGGGAATCGTCCACCGCGACATCAAACCAGCCAATGTCCTGTTGCGGGCGAAGGATGATCTGGTCGAGATCAATCACACACTCCCGATCAACGTGGAACCGGTTCTCACCGATTTCGGGCTGGTTCGCCTGCTCGACTCGACCATGCATACCACCACGGGTTCGGTCTCGGGCACGCCGGCCTACATGAGCCCGGAACAATCGCGCGGCGACAAAGTGGACAAACGGACAGACATCTATTCGCTCGGCATCATGCTGTACGAAATGATTGCCGGCGCGGTCCCCTTCCAATCGGATACCACCTTCGGCATGTTGATGAAACATATCAACGAACCGCCCCCGGTCATCGAAGGGATCTCCTCCGAACTCCAAGCCATCCTCGACCGCACCCTGGCAAAAGACCCGTCCATGAGGTACGAAACCGCCGGTGAACTCGCCAGTGAGTTCATAGCGGTGTTCA
>CAYPCK010000184.1:0-5488 GCA_964409185.1 uncultured Anaerolinea sp.
ATCGGACCGAACGGCGCGGGGAAATCGTCGCTGTTCAAGTTGATCGTCGGCGAGCACGCGCCTGAAAAAGGCGGGACGGTCATCCGCGCCAAAGGCGTGACTGTGGGCTACCTGCCGCAACACCCAGAATTCGACCCGGAGCGAACAGCGATTTCGCTCGCGTTGGAAGGAAATCCGCGCATAGCGGAGGTGGAAGGGGAGTTAAAACGAGTTGAATCGAAATTGGGCGACCCCGAAGTCTATGGCAACTCCAAAGCATTGGAGCGAACGCTGGATGCTCAACACAAATTACTCGAGGAATTCGAGTCGCTCGGCGGAGTGAACTACGAATCGCGCGTGCGTGAGATCTTCCGCGGACTAGGATTGCCCGAATCCGATTTCGAGAAACCTGTCCGCGCGTTGAGCGGAGGGCAGAAAAAGTTGATCGGACTGGCGCGGCTGATATTGGCGAATCCGTCCGTGTTGTTGCTGGATGAGCCCGATAACCATCTCGACATGCCCGGTAAGGTGTACCTCGAAAAATTGATCAATGCCTATCAAAGCGCGGTGGTCATTATCTCCCACGATCGTTACATTCTCGACGCGGTGGCGAGTCACATCGCCGAGATCGAAGATGGGAAAATCACCACGTTCATCGGTAATTACACCGAATTTATCATGGACAAGGAAGAACGGCTCGCGAGGCAGGAAGAGTTGTATAACGTCCAACAGCGCGAGATCAGACGAATGGAAATTGCGATCAAACGGTTCGCCATGTGGGCGAAAGTGTACAACAACGAGAAGATGGCGATCAAAGCCCGCTCCATGCAGAAGCGGCTGGATAAAATGGAAAAGATCGAAAAGCCAATCACCGAACGCCGCAAAATGGACCTGTCGCTCAATGGTTGGCGCGGGTCGAATCAGGTGTTGGAGTTTGATGGGGTAAAGAAATTTTACCCTCACCCTAACCCTCTCCCGAAGGGAGAGGGGACTCGCGTCGTGCTTGATAACATCAACTTCCTGATTCGGCATGGCGAGCGGGTGGGGTTGATCGGCGCAAACGGCGCGGGCAAGTCGGTGTTATTGCGGTTGATTCTCGGCAAGGAACAACCCACGAGCGGCGAGATCAAGATCGGACCGAGCGTAAAAATCGGATATTACGCGCAGGAACACGAGACACTCGACATCGACCAGACCATCCTCGACGCGGTGCGGCTGGGCGGGGACATGAGCGAGGGACGCGCCGTTTCCTTCCTGACCCGCTACCTGTTCACCTATCGTCAAGCGACTCAACGCATCGGCTCGCTCTCGGGCGGCGAGCGGAGTCGGCTTCAGTTGGCGTTGCTCGTCCTATCGGGAGCCAACTTTCTGTTGTTGGACGAACCGACCAACAATCTCGATATCGCCTCCGCCGAGGCGCTGGAGAATGCGCTGAATGATTTCAATGGCACGGTGCTCGTCATCTCGCATGACCGCTATTTTTTGGATCGCACCGTCAGGCGTATTTTCGAGTTAAAAGACTCAAAGATCACCGAACACATCGGCGGATATAGCGATTATGTCGAAGCCCTTGCCCCAAGGAAAAACACATGATCGAATTGGAAACCGAACGGCTGACCTTGCGGGAATTTTCCGCGCGGGATGCCGACTTCATCCTGAAATTGTTGAATGAACCGTCGTTCATTCAAAACATCGGCGACCGCGGTGTGCGCACGCTCGCCGACGCCGAAGGGTATCTCGAACGCGGTCCGCTCGCCAGTTACGCCAAACACGGATTCGGCTTGCTGGCTGTTTCCTCGAATGAGACGGGCGAACTCATGGGCATGTGCGGGTTGATCAAGCGCGATACGCTCGACGATGTGGACATCGGCTACGCGTTTCTCCCCGCGTACTGGTCGCGCGGCTACGCCGTGGAGGCGGCGCGGCGCGTGAAAGAATTTGCGCGGGAAAGCGTCGGGTTGGCGCGCATCGTCGCCATCGTGGACCCGCTGAACACAGGTTCGATCCGCGTGCTTGAACGGATAGGCATGTCATTCGAGAAGTTCGTCAAACTTTCAAAAGACGATATCGAGTTGAGTTTGTACGCGATGCGGTTGCGAGCGAATCGCAAACGTTACATGGCGTCGGCTACGAGCAGGACGATGAACAACGTCACGATCCCCATCACGATGCTCACCAGCGTGGACGTCACCACCGAGAGGATCATTGCCAGCGCATTATTCCAATTGAATCGGGTGATGAAGAGGTTGACCAACCTCCACGCGAGAACGGGGCACAGAATCAGCATTAGCCCGAAACAGGCAAAGCCCGTGTAGACGGCGGGGTCCGCGTTCATGAGCCCGTTGAGCATGACCATGCCCCCAAACGCGAAGAAAATCACGACGACGATCACCAGCAGGACGGTCACGACAGATGCGATCATGGATGCAGTTTTGATGGACATGGTGGAGTCTCCTGTGTGGGATTGTACCGTTAGAACTCTGCCATTGGACGAATCCCACGGCTCAGGGCGGAAGCCGACTGAAGGTCGGCTGGTCCGCTTGAGCGGGGTTGAGAGCCCGACGATTAATTTATATTCTTTAGGGTATCGTCGGGCGGATCGGGAACCCGCAACAAGCCGACAGCGCATCTCGAGACCGATTGTTGTTTCCTCGGTCGCGCCCGCCGCGGGATGAATCCCACGGCTCGGGGCGGAAGCCGACTGAAGGTCGGCTGGTCGGTTTCCGTCCGCGCGAAGCGTCCGTGACAGAGTCCGTTGACAAACTCCCCATCCCATCCGAGACCGTTTTTTATTTCCTGTAACAAGGGGGACTACAATTCCCCAATCCAATGAACCCAATTTAACTTCAAATCTTTTCGACAGCGGTTGAAAAGACGTTCATCTGCTGTCCAAAATTCTACAACTAACTTTTCAGCCAAAGCCAGATAAAACGCATCATAGGCTTTGGACTGTCCAAGTTTGCCAGCCAATTCCAGCGCACGCAGACTTAACTCCTCGTCTTCGTTGATGATTTCAACGCGCAGACCGTGAATTGTTCGCAACGTATCTTCTGCATCTTCAGGAGTAATCGCCTTTAGAGAAACCAGGGATCGAATTGCAGACACAGTTTCGCTCAACCATAATCGGGGCGCGCACGGAGTGATATTCTCCCGGTCAACCTTTTCCCAAAACGCGCTCAGACTGTCCGCCTCGCTTAAGATGCTCTTAACAGC
This sequence comes from uncultured Anaerolinea sp., assembly GCA_964409185.1. GTDB lineage: Bacteria > Chloroflexota > Anaerolineae > Anaerolineales > Villigracilaceae > Defluviilinea. The sequence goes on from CAYPCK010000184.1 coordinate 3,193, forward strand.
AACATTGGCGTCAATGACCAAGTAACTCATGCACCCGTTCCTCCCGTATTTTCTCGATGACTTTTACTACATCAGGAAGGGGCTTACCCTTTCGCCGTTTCATGATGCGAGTCCTGAGGGCACGGGCATGTTCCAAGGCAAGCAGTCTTTCCCGTTGTTGACTGTTGTCCTCTTTCAAACCCGCGGCAATATATTCTCGCACCAAATCGCTGACACTGCGGTTGCGCTGGCGCGCAAGGCGCTCCAATGCCTGGCGCTGACGGCGTTCCAGCAATAAATTAACCCGCTGTAGGTTTTCCATACGAACTCCTTGTGTAACGACATTATACACACCCACATGCGCATGTGTCAATCACAGACAATAAGGAAAAATAAAAACGGTCTCGTGGACACGCGACAGCGCATCCCGAGTCCGTTTTTCATGTGGAGATAAAGCCTGTCGCTGAGTCTCCCCTAAATCCGACGATTCAACTGCTCACGTTGCATCCCAAATTTGACTTGTCGCATTTGGCACCCGAGCGGAGCGAGCGGTGGATGTCCAACGGACAGAGGGGGCGAAAAGGACTCAACACCATGCCATCTCCTTTAGGAGCCCACAGGGTGCTTCGCGAAGGGGCAAACCGACATGCCGATTATTCATGCTCATCTGGGTGAGGCCCCAACACCGCCTTTCATTCCTCACGCCCAACGTCCGCTTTCCTCCGTGAGTCCGTGACAGAGTCCATTGACCACCCATCCCGCCCGAGACCGTTTTTCATCTTCGCACAGATAACGGTATAATACCAACAGAGACTTGAAAGGTTGACTATGGCACTTCAAACCATTGACCAAATTATGAAACGTGCAGGTAAACTGACACCATCCGAGTGATTATTGTTAGCTAGTCGTTTGATCCAGGGTGTTCGGTCAAATTTGCCACCCCTCAAGACACATCGAAAATGGCGTGATGTGATTGGTCTCTTACCCTACCCCGCGTTAGGCATGGATGCGCAAACATACATCAGCCAATATCGCCGAGATGATGACAGCCGCCGTGCCTATGTAATCAGAGACGGAAAATGAAAGTCTATATTGAAACCAGCGTTATCAGCTACTTAACCGCCCGTCCAAGCCGCGACATCCTCATCGCCGCCAACCAGCAGGTCACTCAGGAATGGTGGCAGGAACGCCGACCAAGTTTTGACGTGTATATTTCCCAGTTGGTCGAGCAGGAAATCAGTTCAGGTGATGCAGAAGCAGTTGCGAAACGCCAGCAAGCATTGACTGATTGCTCATTTCTCGACATCACACCAGAAGCAGTCAAATTGGCGGAGCGATTGATTGAGCAAAATGCAATTCCCAAACAAGCGGCAGAAGATGCGTTGCACATCGCCGTTGCAACGGTCAGTGGCATGGATTATCTGCTGACGTGGAATTTCAAGCATATTGCTAATGCAGCCATGCGAGCTAACGTTGAATTGGTTTGCAGACTCAACGGTTATGAACCGCCCGTGATTTGTTCTCCGATGGAATTGATGGAGGTGTAAGATGTGGAACGACCCAATTGTTGAAGAAGTCCGCAAAGTGCGGAACGAACATGCGAAAAAATTCAATTATGACTTGCAAGCCATCGCCGCCGACTTGAAGAAACAACAGAAAGCCAGCAAACGGAAGTTTGTCACGCTCCCACCCAAAAAGCCGACGGTATTGCCAAAGGAAAAAGTCAAAAAGGGATAAAACACAAAAACGGTCTCGTGGACATTCCATCCCGAGACCGTTTGTCATTTACCGAATCGGCGGGATAAATCCCTGCCTCAGTTCATGGAAGTCGGTTCAAACCGACTCGTTGCGCCATCTGTGCATCCGCTATAAATCCGTTGACACCCACCCCATCCGAGACCGTTTTTCATCTTTCTTCACATGTTATAATGCCACGAAAGAGAAGCGGATGCAACATGAACTCCAATTTTGTAAGGCTTTACAATAAAATTCATTTCAAAGGGTTTGGCAGAGCGTTATTAATTTTGATTGTTATTTTCGCCATTGTGTTCATTGTATTTTCAATTTTTGAAAATTATAAGCTTTGTGCAGTACCCATTATATTGCTGGCAGGCATCGCAACGGTGAGATACACGGACAGAAAAATGATCGAAGAAGTTTGGGAAGTGGATCAACTTCATCCTGGTTTTCGAGAATTCTTCAAGGAGCGACGCACCAATAATTACAAACAGACTTTTGGTTGCCTCGGAGCAATCTTTACCATCCTCTTTGGATTAATCATTCCAGCGGCTTCGCAAGGCTTAGATGATGCAAATAA
>CAYPCK010000185.1:0-5487 GCA_964409185.1 uncultured Anaerolinea sp.
AAACCCACACAAATCCATCCTGAGCCAGTTCATTTCGCAGGGTAGAGAGAACCGCTAATCCTTTCCAAGAGGATTAAGTGTACCGCATTCGAAAAATCACAAGTCAATATCCCTTGACTTAAAGTAAAGTTTACTTTACAATACAAAAAGTCAAGTGAACTTTACACAAGGAGAAATCATAATGAACACAAAGAATCTGGGAAGCATAATTGCCGCTGGGGTTGGAACCGCGGTCAGCGTCTCTTCGGACAGCATCGCCGTTGGTGTAGGGGTGGGCGTTGCCATTTTTATCGCATTTGTCGTTTTTGGAAATTTCAAGAAGGAATAACCTCATGAATCAGGAACAGGTACTAAAAAGATATTACAAAGAATTCTTTCTTTCGATGGGCGCCTATGTCGTTGTATTGATCGCAAGCATCACCGCACTGGATCGAATGGAAATTCCGCCAACCCTGCGCATCATAACCACCCTCGCCCCGATCATTCCCATCGCATTTGTCATCATCGCCATCATGCGCGCCCTGCGCGACAGCGACGAACTTCAACGCAGGGTTCAATTCAACGCCGTTATGTTTTCCGCCGTGTCAACCGGCTTTATCACCTTTAGCTATGGCTTCCTGGAAAACATTGGTTTCCCCAAGTTCCCCACCATTTTGGTGCTGCCCATGATGTTCGGATTGTGGGGCTTCAGCCTCGGCTACTTTTGGAAGAAATATCAATGAACAACAACCTCAAGGTCTTACGCGCCGAAAAGAACTGGTCTCAAGCCGACCTGGCAGAAAAACTGAATGTCTCCAGGCAAACGATCAACGCGCTGGAAACCGGCAAATACGACCCCAGCCTGCCGCTGGCGTTTCTAATCGCAAAACTGTTCGGCAAAAAAATCGAAGAGATATTCTTCCCCTGAAATCAAGGAGTCATCCGCAAGGATGGCTCTTTTGATTCTTTGGAACTTGACACGTGGAACTTGACGCCTGATACTAGACAAATGACTCGCTGGCTCGACCCTCCTCGCGTAGACGTAACGCCTCTTTCCACCCTCAACCTGCCTCTGCTTCTCAAACAGACTCTCATCCGACGCGGGATTCTGACTCAAGACTCCGCCCAAGCCTTCCTCCACCCCGAAGCGACACCCTCCACGCCGTTCCCGAATATCGAACCCGCCGTTGAGATCATCCATGCCGCCATTCAACGCAAGGACCGCATCTGCGTCTGGGGCGACTTCGACGTGGACGGACAAACCTCTACGGCATTGTTGGTGCAGACTCTTCGAGCCCTTGGAGCGGACGTTGTTTACTATATCCCCGTTCGCGGAAAAGAGAGTCACGGCGTTCACATCGAGACGCTGACGCCGATCCTCGATGGCGGAGTCAAACACGTCATTACTTGTGACACGGGCATCACCGCCCACGACGCCATTGAGTTCTGCAACTCCCGCGGCGTGGAGGTAATTGTCACCGACCATCATGATTTGGGCGAAACGCTCCCCAACGCAAAAGCCATCATCAACCCAAAATCGTTGCCCGACGATCATCCCCTGAAAACTTTGGCTGGTGTTGGAGTCGCGTACAAACTAGCCGAAGCCCTAATTGCCAATTACCACTTACATTTCACTCAATCTCCAATCTCCAGTCTCGAACTACTCGACCTCGTCGCCCTCGGCTTGATTGCCGACGTTGCCCTGCTTCAAGGCGAGACGCGAACACTCGCTCAACGCAGCCTTCAAGCCTTGCGCAACACACAACGTCTCGGCTTGCGCGTGATGGCGGAACTTTCCAGCACAAACCTTGAATCACTCACCGAAGAAACCATCGGCTTCACTTTTGCGCCGCGTTTGAACGCGCTTGGCAGGTTGAGCGACGCCAACCCTGCCGTTGAATTACTCACAACAAATGACCCTGCCCGCGCGCGCGTCCTTGCAACTCAAATAGAAGGACTCAACGCGCAACGCAGGCTGTTGACAAGTCAAGTCACCGAGGCGGCGGAGGCGCAGTTACGGGAACATCCTGAACTTCTCACTGACCCAGCCATCGTGCTGTCGCATCCCAACTGGCCTGGTGGCGTAGTTGGGATTGTCGCAAACCGCCTCGTAGACCGTTATCACAAACCTGCATTATTGCTCACCGAAGGAGAAGACGGAATCCTTCGCGGCTCGGCGCGTTCGGTTGAGGGGCTGCACATTACCGAGGCGATCTCGTCGCAAAAAGACTTGTTGCTCAACTTCGGCGGTCACCCCATGGCGGCGGGATTGTCACTGCAAAAAGAAAACCTGACGGGGTTTCGACGCGGTCTTGGCAAAGCCATCGAATAGCAACTTGGCGATGCCGTCCGCGAAGAACCGACATTACAACTCGATGCATGGTTGGAGTTGAGCGAACTCAACATCGAACTTGCCGAGGCATTGGAAATGCTTGCTCCGTTCGGGGCGGGGAATCCACAATTGACGTTCGCGACTCGCGGCCTGCGGTTGAAATCCGCGGCGGAGATCGGGAAGACGAAGGAACACCTTCGGTTGACGGTGGAAGATGAGACGGGAAACACGCAAAACATCTTGTGGTGGGGCGGCGCGGGAGAGACGTTGCCCGACTCTGAATCGAAGTTCGATGTTGCGTACTCGTTGCGCGCATCCACGTTTCGAGGGGAGAGGCAAGTCAACCTGACGTTTGAGGAGCTTCGACTCGCGGAAGAGAAAGTAGTCGAGGTCCAGCCTGCAAAACTTATCGTTCGAGATATGCGGGGACAGCCATCGCTTTTGAACCTTCAACCCTCGACGCTAATCTGGGCGGAGGGCGCCGACCGCTCCGTCGGGACGCCGCGGTTCGAACTCCGTCAAGCCGATGAGTTCTCGATTTACACATCGCCTCCATCGCACGCTGAATTACTTCAAGCCCTGAATATTGTGAAACCAAAAGTGATCTATGTTTTTGGCGTATCTCCCGCCGTTGAGAAACCCGATGAGTTTCTTTCCCACCTCGCGGGGTTGTGTAAATTCGTCATTAACCAGCGTCGCGGTCATGTTGCATTACAGGAACTTGCCTCCGCCATGGCGACGCGCGAGTCGGCAGTACGGATCGGCTTGGAGTGGCTGGCGGCTGGGGGTCATGTGGCAATCGTCCCTGAGGAGGAAGCGGTGGTTCTGTCCAAAGGGAATGGCGAGGCGAATCAATATTTGCAAAAGGAATTGTTCATCGCCGTGAGAGGCATCCTGGAGGAGACCGCCGCTTTTCGAGCGTATTTTTCGAAAGCGGATCTCAATCAATTGTTTACAGCGCTGTGATTATTGGGTGCCGGTTGGCGTGGCGGTGGAGAGCGGGTCGGGCACGATGACCGAGTCCAGGTTGACCGACCCTCCCGAAAGGTGAACAATTTCAACGGTGTGGGTGGCATTGATCAACAATGGGGATACCCATTCTGCGATGTCGGTTACACTGGCGGATTGATCGAGGTCGAATTCCAGACCGTCCATCGTGATGCGAACCGTGCCAAAGCCAGGTCCCTCCTGAAAAAAGATCCGCACCTGTTCCCCGATGAAGCGGAAGGTCAGCGAATCTCCGACCGTTGCCGAAACTGTCAACGTGTTTTCGTATACGTCAGGAACATCCACTTGTTCGACCCAGTTGCCTTCGTAAGCAATGTGCGCGTCGAACTGATCGTATGTGCCGGGGTTTAGCGGCGCATTGGACGGGGAGGTGGTGGGCTTGGAGGATGCCGGGTTGGTGAGCACATCGGACGGTTTTGTAGGCGACTCGGTTTCATCGCCATTTAGAAACTCTTCCGTAGGCGATGGGATTAACAACTCGAAAGCCACTTCGGTTGCCGTTGGCGCGGGGGGGGCGTTTTCGTCTGGGGTCAAAGTGGTGATGCCGGGTTCGGTGCCGAGGAAAATGAATTTGAAAGGGGTTGGTGTTTCAGCCTCCTCCCCTGAGAAAGAACGGGACACATCCAGCTGGCTGAGCAGTACGACCAGGCAAATACCAAAGACGGCGAACACGCCGAGGATCAATGGGATGAGGATGGCTCGGTCCAGAGTGGGTTTGTTATCCATGCGTTTCTTTATCGGTGATTTCGAGCGCCTTATTCAGCACCGCAAACCCTTCCTCGAGTTGCGCTTCGGTGATGATCAACGGCGGGATGATCAGCACCGTGTGCCAGTGCGTGTACAAGAACAAGCCGTGATCCAGACAATATTTTTTCAGCGCATTCATCGCCGGCGATGAACTATTCCACGGCGCCATCGGTTCTTTCGTCTTGCGGTCTTTGACCAATTCCAGAATGCCGAACAGCCCGATCGAGCGGACTTCGCCCACCGAGGGATGCGCTTCGCCGAGGTCGGTCAGCATCCGCTTCAGCACCGGACCCATGGCTGCCGCGCGCTGGACGATTTGATCGTCCTTCATCGCTTGAATGTTGGCAAGCGCTGCCGCCAGCGAGACCGGGTGTGAGGTGTAGGTTAATCCGCTTTCGAAGGGCGTATGGTTGAATGCCGCGGCGATCTCCGGCTTCATGGCTACGGCCCCGAGCGGCGCGTACGCCGAGGTCAGTCCCTTTGCCATGGTGATGATATCCGGCACGACGCCCCAGTGTTCGATGGCAAACCATTTGCCTGTGCGACCGAAGCCGCTCATTACCTCATCGCAGATCATCACGATGCCGTATTTGTCGCACAGCGCGCGCACGCCTTGCATGTATCCTTGCGGGGGGATGATCACCCCGTTTGTGCCGGTGACCGATTCCATGAGTATGGCGGCGATGGTCTCCGGTCCCTCGTAGCGGACGATCTCTTCGAGGTGGTTTAAATAATCCTGGGCGAACTCAGATTCTGAAATATCCGGGTTGGCGCAATGGAACGTGGAGCGATAGCGATAGGGGTCGAGGAAGTGCACGACGCCGGTCATCAGGTTCGGTTCCCAGCCAACGCGGCGGGGGTCGCCGGTTGCCGCCATGGCGCCGGCAGTTGCCCCGTGGTACGACCGGTAGCGCGTCAATATTTTGTGACGCCCGGTGTATCCGCGCGCAAGTTTGATCGCGTTTTCGTTGGCGTCCGCTCCGCCGAGGGTGAAGAGAATCTTCGTCAACGCCTGATTCGGAGTGACATCCGCTACCGCTTTTGCCGCCAGCGCGCGGACTTTTGTCGTCATGCCCGGCGCGGCGTAGGGGAGTTCCGCCGCCTGCTCCTGCATGGCTTTGATGATGCGCTCGTCGCCGTGACCGATGTTGACGCACATCGTCATCGAGTTGAAATCGAGGTAGCGTTTGTCGTCCGCATCCCAGAAGTACACGCCCTTCGCGCGCTTTACCGCAATGGGGCTGACTTTGGCTTGCGCCGACCAGGTCCAGAAGATGTGTTCCTTTGAAAGGGGGAGAATTTCGTCGTCGGGGAGATCGAACATGTGAAAATCCTTTGTCATGCGTAAATTACGCTTTTCATATCACGAATTATAATCCCCCCACCCATGAGCGAATTTCCCTGCAAATGCATCGCCATCG
>CAYPCK010000186.1:0-5481 GCA_964409185.1 uncultured Anaerolinea sp.
GCTGGTCCGCCAGAGCGCGAGACTGCCAATCACGCGCTGTCCGATGACGATGGGGATGCACGCCCAAAGTTTTGTGCCAGCCTTCAACCCCTTGTGTGGAATCTCAGACCAGAGCGCGTCGTCGCGGTTGACGACCATCGGGGTGAGGTTGCGGTTCATGCGGCGTAGCAACACATGAGCATCAATCGACAGGTCGGTGCCGGCGAGGTGAGGCGCGTTCCACTGGGCGCGTATTTCCAGCGAGTCGCCGCGGCGGACGGCGAGCCAGGCTCCCTGAACCGACACGATCCGAACAAAGGAAGTGAGCGCCCGGTCGAGGGCGCGGGGCATGTCGAAGGGGTTTTCCGAATCGAGATCGGGCACGAGTAACGATGCCGCTACGGAGGCGGTGGCGGAGGAATCCACCGGTGAGTCGTTTTTGTTCATCCCCATGGCGACCAGTCGCCACAATCGTTGTGAATGACTCGAAAGCTGATTAGCGCCGACGAGGATGACTCGCGTCGCCTCGGCAAGAGGGAATGCGTACAACCGTTCAGTGCCGAGCCCGCTTGTTTCAGGGAGCGATACCGAGCGGCTTTGCCGTCCGCTGACCGCGCCGCACAACCAGGAATCCACCTCGGTTTTGGCAAGGAAATCGGTAAGCGGCGATTGATTCTTTTTGGAGAGGTGATGGTTCTCGAGGATGCGCCACGCCCCAGCCTCGCGCTCGACTAATACCGACCAGGATGTCTCCTCGGTGATCTGGCTGGCTTCCTTGAGTTGAAATTCGATATTATTTTGGGAGGGCATCTTGAGTTAATTATACAGCAGGTCGCCATGCCAGCCTTTCGCCCGGCGGGAATGGTAGAATCACTTTCATGACAGATTTAATGGTGATTGGCGGCGGTCTGGCGGGGAGCGAAGCCGCCTGGCAAGCCGCGCAACGCGACATAAAAGTAACACTCTATGAAATGCGCCCTGCCCTGCAAACGGGAGCGCATCAGACTCAAGACCTGGCGGAGTTGGTATGTTCGAATTCGCTCGGCTCAAACCTGCCTGACCGCGCCTCTGGCTTACTCAAGAACGAGGCGCGTCTGCTGGGTTCCATGTTATTGGAATGCGCGGAGCAGGCGTCTTTGCCGGCTGGCGGGGCGCTGGCGGTTGATCGTGATCTATTTGCGCGCTTGGTAACCGGGCGGGTCGAAGGTCACCCGAATATTCACGTAGTCCGCGAAGAGGTCAAGGAAATTCCAGCGTCGCCGGTCATCGTCGCCAGCGGACCGCTGACCTCGCCGGCATTGTCCGCTTCGCTTGCGGAGTTGAGCGGAACCGACCACCTTTTCTTCTTCGACGCGATTGCCCCCGTAATCCATGCGGATTCCATCAACATGGCGATCGCGTTCCGCGCCTCGCGCTATGCGGAGGGCGGACAAGAGGAGGGCGATTACATCAATTGCCCATTCACCAAAGACGAGTATTACGCATTCGTTGATGCCCTGCTTCATGCGGAACGCATCGAACTGCGCTCGTTCGAGGAGGCGATTCGTTCCGGTGTAAAGGCGGGGCGCTTTTTCGAAGGATGCCTGCCGGTCGAGATCATCGCCGAGCGGGGATTGGACTCGCTGGCGTTCGGACCCATGCGCCCGGTCGGTTTGCGCGATCCTCGCACCGGCAAACGCCCGTATGCCGTCGTGCAATTGCGGCAGGATAACCTGGCGGGCAGTTTATATAACCTTGTCGGTTTTCAGACCAACCTGAAATTTCCCGAACAGAAGCGCGTTCTCCGAATGATCCCCGGGCTCGCGCACGCGGAATTCCTGCGATATGGGCAGATGCATCGCAACACATTCATTGCCTCGCCCAAGTTGCTGCGACCCACGCTCCAACACATCCGCCGCGACGATTTGTTTTTCGCCGGGCAGATCACCGGCGTGGAAGGCTACATGGGCAATATCGCCACGGGGTTGCTCGCGGGAGTCAATGCCTCGCGGGTGATGAGCGGCGAGCAGCCTGTGGAACTTCCACAGACCTCCATGCTCGGCGCGTTGTGCCATTACATCACGCACGCCGATCTCAAAGACTTCCAGCCGATGAAGGCAAATTTTGGCATCTTGCCTCCCATGGACTTCCCTCCGAAAACCGGTAAACGCGAACGCGGGGAACTCTATGCAAAACGCGCGCTTGCCGACCTGCAACAGGGATTGACTGCAGAGGTTGCGCCTTGACTCAACGATCCGTCGGTACTTATCTGGCTGTGATTGGATTCCTGCTTGTCGCCGTCCTGGGATGGTATACCTACTCGTATCTCACCCGACCTGAACCTGCTCCGACCGACTTCGACGGACTCCGCGCCTACGAAGACGTAAAGACGCAGGTTGCGTTCGGTCCGCGAATCCCTGGGTCGGAGGGGCATGCCGAAATCCGCGACTGGATGCGCGCAGAGTTGGAATCCGCCGGGTGGCAGGTCGAAGTCCAGGAGTCTGAACGGTTGGGGAATCCGATTTACAATTTGGTCGCCAAACGGGGGACGTCCGAGCCGGAGATCATCCTTGGGGCGCACTACGACACGCGCATTTATGCCGATAACGACCCCGATGTTGCGAACCATACTCAGCCCGTGCCCGGCGCGAACGACGGAGCGTCCGGGGTGGCGGTTCTGCTCGAACTTGCCCGATCCCTGCCGGGGGAGGTGGAGAATGTCTGGTTGGTCTTCTTTGATGCCGAAGATAACGGGCGCGTTGACGGCTGGGATTGGATCCTCGGCTCGCGCGAATTCGCGGAGAATATCGCGTTCCAGCCTCGGGCGGTCGTCATCGTGGATATGATCGGCGATTCGGATTTGAACATCTACAAGGAACGGAACTCAGACCCCGAACTTACCGATGAGGTCTGGTCGGTGGCAGAAAGCATCGGGTACGAAAAACAATTCATCCCAGAGTACAAATACTCCATGCTGGACGACCATACGCCTTTCCTTGAAGCAGGCATCCCCGCTGTCGATCTCATCGATTTCGATTACCCATACTGGCACACCATCTCGGATACTCCAGACAAGGTGTCGGCGGAAAGCCTTGAGGCGGTGGGTAGAACCTTGTGGGTTTGGATCATGAGTCAAAGCCTCCAAAACTGATACAATGCCTGTAGAGTGTCCCATGCGGTATGGCGAATAACAAAACGTCCAGGATGCCCGTTCAAAGGATTTTGAAGAAGATCCGCCCAGATTGGATCAACCATGTCGGGCGCGATCTCGCGCGCGGCATGGAAGTCAGGGCTGGTTTCGAGGAGCAACTGGGGCGGTTCTTCGATCTCCTTGAGCAATCGGTATCCACCGGCGACCCCGCCTGGATGGATTCCATCCTGCTGGATTGGGCAAAATCATCCACCGAAACGAATCTGGAGGAGGGGCTGTATCACGTTTCATTTCTCATCAATCGTATGATCGCGTTGACGATTCAGGTAGCGAACGAAACCCTCACCAAACAACAATCCATTGATATGCTGGCGGCGATCATCCCGGTCTACACATATGGGTTGGGCGTCGTGGCGCGTTACGAAATGGAAACAAGGGTCACGCACATCTCGGATGAGATGAAAAAAGTGCAAAAACAACTCGAGCGTATTGACCGCAGTAAATCGGCGTTCATCTCGGTGGCGGCGCACGAGTTGAAAACCCCCCTGACCCTGATCGAAGGGTATGCCTCCATGATGGACGATGTGGTGCGGGACAACCAGGGCGGCGGCATGGACAAACTGCTCGCCGGTGTGAACATCGGCATTGAGCGCCTGCGCACCATCATCGACGATATGATCGATGTGTCGATGATCGACAATAACCTCCTGCGCCTGAACTTCCAACCCGCGCAGGTGGCGCAGATCCTGGATGGGTTGCGAAAAGAGGTCGAGCCCGTGATCCATTCTAGAAGACTCCAGGTCGAACTGGAGGAGTTCGACGGAGGACGTCAGTGGATCTATATCGATACCCAGCGAATCACCCAGGCACTGCGAAATGTGGTTAATAATGCCGTAAAATACACACCGGATAACGGTACAATTACCGTCAGCGGACGCACCTTGCCCGGCTTCATCGAGGTCATTGTCAAAGATAGCGGTATTGGCATATCGCAAGAGAACCAATCTTCCATATTCGAGAAGTTTGGGCAGGTCGGGAGTGTGGGCTTACACTCTAGCGGCAAGACCAAATTCAAAGGCGGCGGACCCGGCTTGGGTCTCCCGATAGCGCGCGGCATCCTCGAAGCGCATGGCGGCGCGATCTGGGTCGAATCACCCGGCTACGATGAAAAAGCGTATCCCGGTTCCACCTTCCACATCCTCATTCCAGCCCGGACCGAATCGGCTGACCCGGAAATGTCCAAATTATTCGATACCCTAGGTAAAAAGTTCAACCCCAATGACGAAGCGAATCCCACAACCCACAAGCCCTCCCCGTGATAAGGCATTTCTTGTAGGGATGGAACTGCGCCAGAAAAAATATCACCTTTCGCTGGAAGACTCGTTGACCGAACTGGCGCTGCTGGCGGATACCGCCGGGCTCGATATCGTCGGTGAATTGACCCAGAAACTGGACAAGCCGAACGTCAAAACTTACATCGGTCCCGGCAAGGTGGATGAGTTGAAGATGCTCGTCGAAGAGACGCTCTCGCAGGTTATTATCTTCGACGATGAACTTTCCCCCCGCCACCAGCGTGAATTGCAAGAAGCGATCGGCAGGAATGTTCGTGTGCTGGATCGGACTGCGTTGATCCTGGATATCTTTGCCCAACATGCCCACACCCGTGAAGGCATATTGCAGGTCAAGCTGGCACAGTACGAGTACTACCTGCCCCGCCTTACCGGGCAGTGGACGCACCTCGAACGCCAGGCGGGTGGAGGCGGAGGTCGCTCTGGGTCGAGCGGCGGGGTGGGTCTGCGCGGGCCCGGCGAAACGCAACTTGAAGTGGACAAGCGCGCCATCCGCCGCGATATCGCCCACCTCAAAAAGGAACTCGAAAAAGTCAGCGCCCATCGCCAACGCTATCGCGCCCAGCGGAAACGCTCCCGCATCCCCACAGTCGCGCTGGTGGGGTATACCAACGCCGGCAAGTCAACCTTGTTGAATAAAATCGCAAAATCCGAGGTGTATGTGGCGGATCAGCTATTTGCCACGCTCGACCCCACCACGCGGCGCGTGGAACTACCCGGCGGTTACCAAGCCTTGATGACAGACACCGAGGGCTTTATTCAGAAGCTGCCGACCGAGTTGGTGGCCGCCTTTCGGGCCACATTGGAGGAGATCAACGAGGCCGATCTTGTGCTGCATGTCCTCGACGCTACCCACCGAAATGTGGGCCAGCAGGCAGAGACGGTCATGGAGACGCTGGAGGATCTAGGGGTTGTGGATCGCCCCATGATCCTGGCCCTTAACAAGGTAGACCGTCTGCCGGCAGGCGTTTCTCTGCAAGATCTGCTTGCGCCCCTCCCTGTACCCATCATTGATGCGTCTGA
>CAYPCK010000187.1:0-5410 GCA_964409185.1 uncultured Anaerolinea sp.
CAGCATCCAGCAGCTGGAAGACAAGGAAGGGGTCATCGTCGCCACGCTCTCGGAAAAAACACGCACGCCGATCACCTCGAAGTTATGGTTGCGGCGCGGCATGCCTGTGATGCTGGTCACGTGCGGAATCTCCAGCATCCTGTTTGCGATTTTTTACCCCCTGTTCTAAGGCATGCGCTTGTTCCCTTGTTTACCTGAATACTTTCCTATGGTATCCTTGCCTCATCTCAATTCTGGAGAGCCGCATGTACGTCGCCATCGAAGGGGTCATCGGAGTTGGTAAGACCACCCTCGCCCGCCTGCTGCAACCCGCGTTCGACGCCGAGGTCATCCTCGAAGTCTTCGAAGAGAACCCGTTCCTCTCCGATTTTTATTCCGACCGCGAACGGTACGCGTTTCAGACGCAAATATTTTTCCTGTTGAGCCGCTATCATCAACAGCGCCGCACGGTGCATGAAATCGTCAGCATTGGGAAAAACGTCATTGCCGATTACACGTTTGCCAAGGATTCGCTCTTTGCCCGTATCAACCTCAAGGGCGATGAACTCGACATGTATTACAAAGTGCACGAAGCGCTAGCCGAAAAAATTCAAAAACCGGATTTGCTCGTCTATTTGCAAGCCACCACCGACACGCTCATGCAACGCATCGCCTTGCGCGATCGCCCGTACGAACGGCAGATGGAGCGCGCGTACATTCACGAACTCAACCTTGCCTACGATGACTTTTTCTCGAAGCCGTTCGACCGCACGCCCGTGCTAGCGATTGACTCGAACGACTTGAACATCGTGCAGAACCCCGACCATTTGAAGCAGGTGGAGGAACGCATCCGACAAAGCCTCAGCCTGCCTCCGTTTCAGCAGGCCTTTCCCTCTCCTTTCGGGAGAGGGCAGGGTGAGGGTTAACCATGCGCGTCACCCGTGAATCATTGATCCGAATCGCCAAAGAGACCGCGCAGGAGCGCGCCTACAACGACCGCGACATTATCGCCGCGTACCTGACCGGTTCGCTCGTTTCGAAGGAACACGACCCCATGCTTGGCGGCGCGGCGGACATTGACATTATTTTCGTGCACAACAGCGAGCCGATGCATCGGCGCGAATTCGTGAAATTGACTCTCGATTTTCACGTGGACATCGGTCACCGCGCGCGGGCCGAATTCAAGCGTCCGCGCGAACTGCGGCTCGACCCGTGGTTGGGCTGGGAGATGTACGACCCGATGCTTCTGTACGAGCGCGAAAAATTCTTCGAGTTCGTGCAAGCGGGTCTGCGGGCGGGATTCGAGTTCAACGCGCCCGCGCCGGCGTTGCATCGCTCGCGTTTGCTGTTGAAGGATGCGCGCTCGATCTGGCGCGAATTGCTTGACGTGGGCGATCCGATCCAGCCAAAGAATGTTCACCAATACCTGAGGTCGTTGTATCACGCGGTGAACGCGGTGGCGGAGTTGTCGGGTCCGCCGTTGGCGGAACGGCGCGTGATGTTGGATTTCGCGTCCAGGGCGGAGGCGGCTCAACGTCCCGGCATGGACGCGGCTCTCGTAGGGTTGTTGGGCGCGTCCACCTTGGACCCCTCCAAACTCGAGGCGTGGATGCCCGAGTGGAAGTCCGCGTTTGAGATCGCGATGCAGAACAACCGCGTCGAGGCGCGCATCCATGCGACGCGCGTGAATTATTACGAGAAGGCGTTCAAGGCAATGCTCGGGAGCGAAAAACCCGTGTGTGTGTTGTGGCCCCTTCTGCACACGTGGACCCTTGCCGCGGAGGTTTTGCCCGACAGCGAATTGGAGGCATGGCGTTCGGTGTGCGGCGAACTGGGTCTGGGCTGGGTGGGGTTCGACAATCGCGTGAGCGGGCTGGATCATTTCCTCGATGAAGTGGAAGCACTGCTTGACGAGCTAGCCGCACAGCACGGTTTGGAAACTTCGACTACCATTTAAATGTCATTGCGAGGAGGACGAAGTCCGACGAAGCAATCTTTTGTTGCTTGGGGATTGCTTCGTCGCAAAGAACAAGATCGCTCCTCGCAATGACAGAGGAAAACCATGACCCGCGATGAAGCATTATCTCTCGTACGTGAATATGTGAAAAACGAAGGACTCGTGCGCCACATGCTTTCGGTGGAAGCCGCGATGCGTTTTTACGCCGAAAAATTTGGTGAAGATTCCGATGCATGGGGATTGATCGGTCTCCTCCATGACTTTGATTGGGAGATTCATCCCACCCTTGAGCAACACCCACAAAATGGCGCGCCGATTCTACGCGAGCGCGGCGTGCCAGAGGACATTATTCAGGATATTCTGAGCCACGCAGATCATCTGTCCATGCCGCGCGATACGATCCGGCGAAAAGCGATTATTGCATGCGACGAGATCACAGGATTAATTACCGCCGTCGCGCTGGTGCGTCCGTCGAAATCGCTATATGACCTCGAAGCAAGTTCGGTCAAAAAGAAGTGGAAGGACAAAGCCTTCGCGGCGGGAACATCACGCACCGAAATGGAACATGCCGCGCGGGAGTTCGGCATCGAGTTGTGGGAACACGTAGGGAATGTGATTCAGGCGATGCGAAGAATCGCGCCGGAGTTGGGGTTGGTAGGAAATATTTCGCAATGACATTGGAGGGGCGACTGGCCCAGTCGCCCCTCCTTTTTATTAATTCTTGAGATTGATTCCATTGGGGGTGATGTCGAACGTCCAGTTCGCGGATTTATCGAGGCAGCTGGTTCCGTTCGTCACCATGAAGTAGTCTTTCGGGTCGGGGTTCCACGCCCAGAGGGAGTAACAGCCTTCGATCAGGTCGGCGATCACGAGAGACCCTCCCGCTGGGATGACATACCCACGGTACCCGCAGACACCCTGCGGGTTGCCTGACTGTAGATACACTGTGAGATTAATCGCCGCCGTGGTCGGGTTATCGATGCGCATCTTGATCTTTTCCCCGGTCAGGCTGGCAGGCAGGAGGTTGTTGATGCACGGGTCTCCCGTATTGGGATTCGGCGCGGCGCTTGGAGTGAATGTCGCTCCGAGGGTTGGCAGGGGCGGCAGGGTGGCAGTGAACGCCGGTGTATTTGTAGCAGTTGCCGTTTGCGTGGAAGTCGGGATGGCGGCTTGAGTCTCTGCCACGACCGTGTAAGCGGCCGCGATGATCGTGCTTTGCAGGTCAGCCGCGTTGATGGTGGGCGTTGCCTCCGTTTCACCACCTGCGCCGCAGGCGCTGACGATCAGTGTGATTACGAGCGCAAGGGTGAGAATCGAAAAACGGTTCATAATTTCCGATTGGGAGTCGGCGAGCGGACGGGCAATACTTTCGGCAACCGTTCCAATTGTTCTTTATCCAGCGTGATCAGTTCGGTCCCAAACCGCAACGCGACCGCGGCATAGACCGCGTCGCTTCCGCGCAGGCGGTATTGGGCGGCGACTTCGCTGGCATACTGGGCGAAATCGTCATCAAGGTCGACCAGCGTCAATTTTGGAATACGATTGAGCTCGGTCAAAATTTCCACGGCGAGTTCGGCGCTGTCCTGTTTGCGGGCAACGGACGCGACCACCTCGAGCAGAAACAGGGTCGGTTGTATGAACGCCGCGCCATCCCTTTTCAGTTGCGAAATAAATTCCGCGCGTTCGTCGCTTCCGTCTTCGTCGGGGCTGAGCGAATTGACAAAGACGCTGGCATCCACGGTCACCAGCGTCTTCATCGGCGCATCTCGGAAAGGATTTCAAGGGAACTCTTTTTGTTCTTTTTGCTCTTGCCAAGCCTCGCGCGGATTGCCAGCAATCTTTCCCAGCCGTCTTCTTCCTCTTTTTCAGGCAGGACGGCATCCATGGGGATAATCGTCGCAACCGGTTTCCCGCGTTGCGTGATGACGTAACGCGCGCGCTCTTCCTTCACCGCGCGGACGACCTCCGACGCGCGGCTCTTCAACTCGCGGATGCCGATCTCTTCGGTTTTGGGTTGCTTCTTTTTCTTCATGTGGTCACCTAGGTGACTACATGATACCCTCGCGGTGGGAGGGCGTCAAGGACCCCCTCCGCCTTCGGCACCTCCCCCAAATCCGACGATGCATATTTTGAATCCGCATACAGACTTTATCTCGTCGTATTTGGGGGAGGCTGGGTGGGAGTAAAATAGCACCATAGGAGGAACCTCCCATGCCCAACGACTCCAAAACCTACATCGTCAACGACCAGCCGACCGAGAAAGACGCGCTCGATTTCACGCCCTACGTCGAAACCCTCGCGGATATTATACAAACGGGCAATACGCCATTGACCATCGGTGTGTTCGGCACGTGGGGCTCGGGCAAGACCTCCCTGATGAAGATGGTGAGGAACGGCATACCTGAAAGTAAATATAAGGGTTTGCCAAAAGATTTCACGGTGGCATGGTTTGATGCGTGGAAATATGACAAGGAAGAATCGCTTTGGCGCGCGTTCCTGCTTTGTGTTTTATCGGCATTGAAAAAGACCGCGGGCGATCAGGGGAAGCCTGTGGAGGAGTTCGATAAACTTCAAACCCTGCTTTATCGTGAAATGGAGATCGAAAAAGTCGGCGGTGTCACGATTGATCTGGGAAAAATAGGCGGGGTTGCCGCAAAGAGTCTTGCCCAATTAACGCTGTCCTTCATTCCAGGACTTTCGACGCTCACCAAACTGGTCGAGGAATTGCAATCGGGCGCCGCCAAAAATGTGGACGACGCGACCGCCGCGATCCAGCGCGAGCGGACAAAGATTTACATTGAACAGATCCAATTTCTTGAGCAATTTCAGGACAAATTTAAGAAATTAATTGAAGATCATGTCAACCCCAACCGCCTTGTAGTGTTCGTGGACGATCTTGACCGCTGCCTGCCCGAAAAGGCAATCGAAGTTCTCGAAGCCATAAAGTTATTCCTCGATGCGGAAAGCTGCGTCTTTGTTCTTGGCTTGGATCAGGAAGTGATCGCGCGCGGCATAGAAATAAAATATAAGGAACTTGGCTCAAGACAAGATAGCGACAGCCAACAGCGCTTCACCGTTGAAGGCGTACGCTATCTAGAAAAGATCGTTCAACTGCCTTTTCAAATTCCGCCTGTGGAGCAAAGCGACATGGGTGAGTTTGTGGAAGGCTTAAGCGCCGAGTGGCCCCATGTGGAATGCCCAAGGGTGTTTGCCGAGGGATTAAACGATATACAGCATAATAACCCCCGGCAGATCAAACGGGCGGTAAATGTATTCTTGATGTTGTGGAATCTGGCGAAGAAGCGCGAGAAAAAATTGGGTGACCGAATCAAATCCATCCGTTTGGCAAAGGTGGTGGCTATTCAGATCGTTCACCCGAGACTGTATGACGAGTTGAAAGAAACGCCGCGTTATCTGGGCGAACTCGAGGAATACTACCGCGCCGAATCATCGCAGGAAAGAAAAATGGAAAAG
>CAYPCK010000188.1:0-2949 GCA_964409185.1 uncultured Anaerolinea sp.
GGAACAGAAACCATCAATGGCGAGGTGTTCCCTGCCAGAAATCAAATTACCTACAACTGCACCGCGGTGGGATTAGAGTCTGTGACCGCGCCGGCAGGCGCCTTTGAGGCAATGCGCGCGGACTGCAACACGATCATGGATCTCACCCTCACCATGAACGGCAGTGATTTCCAAACGCGCCTCGACCTCACCTCATCTAGTTGGTATGCGCCCAACATCGGGCTGGTCAAAACCGTTTCCACCGGCAGCGGGTTAGATAGCACCGTAGAATTGACATCCTTTACGCTTCCATAAATTCCCAACAATCAACTCGCCGGTAACTTCCAGAATCGTCTTCTCACGTACCATGACGTTGGGCAAAAAATCGTCGGTATGGCATGATGACCCGCACGATCGAGTGCTTCGATCGATTCTTGAAATAACGAACAGCCTCCCTGCGAGTGGCAGGACGGGGGTGAAAACTCGAAGGCGCTGTGCCAGCCGTCCCTGCGGAGGCGGCGGCGGGGGGTCTACTTTACAAAAATAACAATCGGGAGGAAGTTCTAATTGGAGTAAAATTCTCCTAGTACTCATTTCCCACCCTTCTAAAATATACGAGCGCCGGGAGGTTCGTCATGTTCAAAACCCAAAACCTGTATCAGAACGACGAAAAATGGAAGAACACCAAATTGGGTAATTCTTCCGAGACCATCGGCGGGTGGGGTTGCCTGTTGACGTCGGTCACGATGATGTTGAACGGCATCGGCTACAACGAGACACCCGAAACGGTCAACGATAAAATGAAGGCGAACGGCGGTTTTCAGGGCGCGTTTTTCATCCCAAGCATGCTGCCGTATATCTGGCCCAAGGCGGCGTACCGCGATATGCAGCCGTGCGAAACCTCTCCCGCGCCCATCTCGCAGATCGACGGAGCGGTTGCGGCGGGCAAGCCTGTCATCCTGCAGGTGGATTGGAACAAACAGGCTGGCATTCAGACGCATTTCGTGCTGGTGAAAGAAAAAAAGGGGAATGACTACGTGTTGTACGACCCCTACAAATACGGCGGCGACAGCCCTGAGAAGGAGGTTCTGCTGACTTCGCGCTACAAATACAACGGCGCAACAGTTGAAGCGGAGATTAGCGCCGTGCTGTGGTTCGATGCGGTCGGCGCCGATGCCCCAACACCACCCAAAGTCACCAAGGTTCCCGTGCCCGCCGACAAATTCCTGCTGTATGCCGCCGAGGACGATCTCGCCTTGCGCGCGGAGGGATCGGTGAGCGGCTACCTGCTTAAACGCATGGTGAAAGGCACAGAACTTATCGCGCTTGAGCCCAAAGCCACCGCCAAAGCCAAACTAGGCATCAATGGAAAATGGATCAACGTGCAGGATCCCAAAGGCGACCAGGGATACGTCGCCGCATGGTATGTGACGGAGACCAAAGGAGGAGCATCCGCCGCGGCAAACGCGACGCTTCCTTCCACACCCAAACCCGCCTCGCCCGCTTTGGCGAATCTCCCGCCCGGCGCGCTGGCGTTCTTCCCCACCGAGGAATTGTCGTTTCGCACGCAACCCGTGATCTCACCAGAGACGTTAATCCGCCGCATCCCTGTCACGGAGCAACTTATCAGCGTGGAGCCGGCGAACGTGGTCATCCCCAAAGTCGGGGTGACAAACCAATGGCTGAAAGTGCGCGACGCAAGCGGCAAGGAAGGGTACGTGGCGGCGTGGTACGTGAAGTATGCCGGCGGAACCACCGCCCAACAAGCCGCCGCATCGTCCACGTCCGCCACGACCAATGGCGGCACGCGAGTAAAAACCACCGCGCAGGCAATCGCCTTCCGCAAACAACCCATCATCAACGATTCAACGTTAATCCGTTGGCTGCCGATCGGCACCCAACTCACCATCACTGAGCCCGGCGGCGAGAACAAGATCGGCGCAAATAACCAGTGGATCAAGGTTAAAGATACCGGCAACGTGGAAGGCTATGTTGCCGCCTGGTTCGTCTCCCGCTAAGAGGGATTCATAATGGCAGATAAAAAGAAGGGCGCGCTGGGCAGGGTCTTCATCTCCTACTCGCGCAAGGATAAGCGATTCGTAAAAAAGTTGAACGCCGCGCTCGATGCCGCGGGTGTGCAGGCGTGGGTAGATTGGGAGGGAATCGAGATCGCCTCCGATTGGAGGCAAAGGATTTCCTCCGCCATCCAGGAATCCGACGCGTTCGTGTTCGTCATCAGCCCCGATTCGTTGAAATCCAAAGTGTGCGGCGAAGAGTTGGCGCAGGGACTTCAATACAATAAAAAGTTGATCCCCATCCTCCATCGCAAGCGGGCACCCGGGCAAACCGTGCCGAAGGAGATCTCGGCAAAGAATTACGTGTATATGCGCCCGGAGGACAACTTCAAGGAAGCGCTGGCGCAGTTGATCGGCGCCATCCAGACCGATCTTGGCTGGATTCAACAACACACAAAAATTCTGGGTCAGGCGGTGGAATGGGAGGCGAAAAAAAAGAACAGCAGTTACCTGCTGAACGGCACCGAATTGAAAGACGCGGAAGCATGGATGGCGAACGGTTCCACAAGCGAAAACCGCTCCGTGTTGCCGCTGCAAGCCGAGTTCATCACCACGAGTCGGATTTCGTCGGACCGACGGCAACGGTTCACCCTGTTTGGTGTCAGTTTCCTGCTGGCGCTGAGTATTGTGCTGAGCGTCTTCGCCTGGGGCGCGCGGCAGGACGCGATAGCCGCACAATACGCCGCCTTGACGAATGAAGCGATAGCGATCCAAAAACAACAGGAAGCCGAGATTGCCCAAGCCGCCGCGGAAGCCAACGAAGCGCTGGCGGAACAACAAACCAATATTGCCCGGGCGCAGCGCAGCGTGGCGCAATCGCAGATCTACCAGTCCCGCCCTGGCGAACTGGACACGAGCACGCTTCTTGCCATCGAATCGTGGAACCGCATCCCCT
>CAYPCK010000188.1:2959-5103 GCA_964409185.1 uncultured Anaerolinea sp.
TCCCCTCCTTCGAGGCGGAAGACTTGATTCGGAGCAATTTGAGCCTGTATCCATTGCCGGTCGCCCGCATGAAACAGGACGGCGGAATTTTCAACATTGCATGGAGCCCGGATTATTCGGTCTTCGTCACGGGAAATCGAAGCGACGAATCCAATCCGCAGGCGCGGAACGAAGCGTGCGTATGGCGCGGCGATACGGGCGAGATGGCATACTGCGTCCAGCACGACGACGATGTCAACGACGCGCTTTTTAGCCCCGATGGAAAATACCTCATCACAGGTTCTGCCGATAAAACCGCCCGATTCTGGGATGCCGCCACCGGCTCCCCGCTGGAACGGTTCGACTACGGCGGCGCCGTGCTCGACCTCGAAACCAGCGAGAGGGTGCTCGCCATCGCCCGCGAGGATAACCATCTCACCCTGTATTATTACAACCGACCCGACTTGAAACCGATAGACTATGAATATGTTTATAAGGTCAATTTTGTAAAACAACCCGTCGCCATTGGGTCGGCAAAATTCTCGCCGGATGGGAACTACCTTGCGTTTAGCACCTCGCGCGGCACCATCGAATTTTGGCAGGCGCGTAACAACTTTTTCTATCACGGTCCCAAGCATGAGGGCAGTGAATACCTCGCGCTGGCGTTCAGCCCGGACAATTTATGGCTGGCATCGGGCGGCAGTGACAGTCTCTCACGCCTGACCAAACGCGATGGCACCTTCCAGTACAGCATCCCCCATGGCGACTGGGTGGAAGATGTGGCATTCGGTCCCGACCCGACCTGGTACGTCACCGTCTCAGACGACAACAAGGTTCGGGTGTTGGAGACAGCCAGCGGCGACGAAAAGATCCGCATGTCGCACACGGATTTCATCCAAAAGGTGAAGGTTAGCCCGGATGGTCAATGGATCGCCGCCACCGGCTACGACAAGGTCGTCCGCATCTGGGATTCCGCTTCCGGCAGTCTTGCGCTTGAATTCGCCCTCCAAGCCAACGGCTCCGCCCTGTCTTTTAACCAGGATGGCACACGGATCATTGCGGCAGACGAAGCGGGAAACATCTTCCTGCAGGATATTTCGTATTTGTCTGCCCGGCTCAACCTTATTGAGTTTCCCGAATTTTTACACGAAGCGCACTTCACACCGGACGGCGCCGCTCTTCTCGTTAATTCCGATGATTACACCGTCCGAAAAATTCCTGCGAGCGAAATCACAACCAACCGCGACGGAAGCCTTGGCGAAACGATATTCACTGCATCCAACCTGACGTACAACATGGCGATCAGCTCGGACGCGAACTGGGTCGCCGTGGTGGAAAAAGATAACGTCAACCCCCAGCGGAATCAAGCCTCGCTTTTCAGCATGGACGGGCGATCGGTCCTTCCGCTCGATCACGGCGGAGAGGTCACCGGAGTTGGGTTCAGTTACGACAACAAATATGTGTTGACATCGGGAAAGAACGGCTACGTCGCCTTTTGGTTGAACGGCTCAAGCGACAAAGTGTTCGATCTGGAACTTCAAGAGCCGGTGTATTCGCTTGCCACAAATCCGGCAAATCCGCTCATCGCGGCAGGGTTGAAAGACAAAACCAGCATCTGGGATTCGACTACAAAGAAAATCATCTCCGACCTGCCCCAAGCCGGGAATATCGTCGCCATCGCATTCAGCAATGACGCCCAATGGCTTGCCACTGGGAGCAGCGAAGGTACCATCGCGATCTGGCAATTTGACGGCGCATCGTTCCAACGCGCGGGCGACGACCTGCGCGCGAACGGCACACTTAACGGTCTCGCGTTCAGCCCCAATGGCGCTTGGTTGGCGGGCGGAAGCACAACCGGTTTTGCGCACATTTGGAACCGGGCAGACTTGCAGGAACACACGCGCATCCGCCACAGCGACCCAGTGACCAGCGTGGTCTTCAGCCCGGACGGCGCGCAATTGATCACAGTGTCGCGTAAAAACATGCAGGTGTGGGACCTGACCGCGCTGCGCTACTCGCCCCAAAATACGTTAGTGCAGTTTGCCTGCCAGCATCTCACCGCCAATTTCAGCCGCAACCAATGGACGGCTTTTTTCGGCTCCGCCGAATATACCCTCCCCTGTGAAGGCTTGCCCGAAGGAAACTAACCACGCGCGGCACCCGCC
>CAYPCK010000188.1:5113-5400 GCA_964409185.1 uncultured Anaerolinea sp.
AGGAGACAGTCATGGAAAATATCACACCCGCAAAAACCACCCCGATTCTCCAGATCGCCTGGACTCGTTACGCCCACATGGCAGCCATGTCGCGGAAGCGAACCAACGCATTCTACTCCATCCGCCGCTGGATACTCGGTCTGGGTGTCGTTGCAACGCTATTCGCAATCCTGACAGAGGCGTATTTTAGCGATTCCGAGTCTTTACCCGGTTTGATCGTCAAGATCATATTTGTCTCCGCCCCAGTCGCCGCTTCGATCCTCGCCGCATTCTCCTCAAAATTCTAT
>CAYPCK010000189.1:0-5389 GCA_964409185.1 uncultured Anaerolinea sp.
CGCGATGTAGGGCTGCGCGGCAAACTTCGCCATCTCCCGCATCCCGGCATGGATTCGCATCGAAGAGCGCTTTGCAAATTTAGGCTCGGCAGGTAACGCGTTACTCATCCCGTTAATTACAACCTGTCTTGCCATCGGGTATTTCACCTACCAGCATGCCCGCGGGAATGAATCGTACCAATTTAACGCAGAAATTTTCCCGGTCCAGGCAGTGGATTGGCTTGCCGAAAACCCACTCGAGGGCAGAATGTTCAACGAGTTCAACTGGGGCGGCTACCTGTTATTCCGCCTGTGGCCCCGGGAGCTGGTCTTCGTGGACAGCCAAAGTGATTTTTATGGTGAAGCGTTGATGCGAAATTATCAATCCATTTTGGATGGCAACGCCGGCTCAAAACTCCTGCTGGACGAATATCAGGTCGAGTGGGCAATCATTCAGACACAATCCCCGCTTGCAGATTTGCTTTCATCAGACCATGAGTGGGCAGTCGTTTACCTGGATAAAGTTGCGGTCATCGCGGCGCGGAAATGAATTACCTGCGGCGGGAGATTAGAACCGCCTGGGTCTCGTAAACGGTTTCGAACAAGGGAGTGGACGTCAAGTCGGTGATGAAATATTGAAAATTGGGCGATACCGATACAGGTTTGCAATTGTCGGCGCGCAAAACCTTGGAAACATACACAAAATCATAGGCTGTCCGATCTACAACCCTGTCAAGGCATGCAACATCTCCGTATGAGAGGCATTCCTGCACTGCGTACGTGGAGCTTATATAGGAGGCGAATTCCCCCCCCTTGATCCATTCGGTGCCTTGAATTGTGAACACGCTCTGCCGATCTGCCAACGCTGGGAACCATTCGAGCGTCGAATCGCACGCGGCGGAGGTTGTCCCGGTAAGGACGAGGAAACGCGCGCCAGTCGGCGTGTTGCCCTTTACCCAATTCATCGCTTCGGCATCCGGTGGATACAAGGTGGAACTTGAAAGTTGGACCCCAAATTGATATGCGGAAAAGGTCAAATACATCACAAGGTAGATCAACACATTCCGCTCCACCCGTGAGATTTCGGAAACCGCATCGGACTTAATTGCCGTCTGCAACGCCGGCAGGATGACCTCCACAAGCCCGAATGCAGCCAGCATCGCAAGCGGGATCGAGGCGGGTCCAGCGGCGCTTCGCCCCTCCACAAAGAAAGGTAGCGCCATCCACAGCGGGAGCAGATAATCATGGCGAGTGAGGCGATTTGCCATCCCGATCAAGCCGAGGACAGCGATCACCGTCGCGTATGGCTCTTCGGTAAAGACAAAAAACACAAGGTGGAATACCGCCGACGACCTAGAACCTGTAGCCGCCGCATTGAGAAGCGGTTCGAACCCGTGATGACCTATCACGCTCGCCCACCACGGCGATGTGACCACAAACACGATCACTCCAACAAGCGCGGCGTTGATGAATGCGACGCGTTTGCGTGACAGTATCAGCCACAAAAACACAGCTGAAACGACTGTGTGCACTGCGGCTTCGGGATGACTCATCACAGCCAACCCGCCGAAAACGCCCGTCAGTAAAATATCGGAGCGGCGGTTCTCCTCGTACAGGCGGAGCACAAGACCAAGCGTGAGCAACATGAAAAACAAGCCAGGGCTTCGAGTGAGACCGCCGCCCATTACAAACCACGAAAACGCGCGCGGTATGAATGCAAAGAATAACGTCGAAACGGAGGCGTGGAAATTATTTTTCAGCAACCGCATGGCGAAAAAATAAAACGCCGCGATCGAAAGCGACGCGAAAAACGCCGGCACCCATTGAACCACCTCGGTCGAATCCCAGCCAAAAACGAGCGATGCCAGCGCGCCGAGGTAGAACCCGAGGGGCGGGTATGCATATGGGATATTCAGTTGGTTATAAGTTGTAAATTCTGGAATTCGCAATCCGTTCGCCTTGAGATCGTCCACCATGACGGCGAACATGCCGCCGTCGTTGACGGCGAAACCCGCCAGCAACGTGGGGCTGAAGCGCAGGTACGCGCCAACCGCGATTGCAAAGACGAGCAGCACCCCCGACCACTCTTTGCGTGTGATCGGCTTTCCTTTTTTCATAACAATGCGTCGATCATGATGGCGAGGAAGATGAAGACCAGGTACGTGCTCGACCACTTGTACATCCGCCAGGCGAGTTTGTTCCCCCCGCTGCGCCAGACCGCCCAAGCCGCGTACAATAACGCGCCGCCCAGCACCAATGCCGAAATCAGATAGACCGTCCCCGCCAGGTCGAGGATGGGGAGCAACAGAGTGACCAGCACCAGTTCGATCGTGTAGATCAGAATCTGCCGGCGCGTCTCCATTTCTCCGCGCACCACCGGCAGCATCGGTACGCCCGCGTGTTCATAATCCTTCATGCGGACGATCGCCAATGCCCAGAAGTGCGGCGGAGTCCACATGAAGATGATGGCGAAGAGGATCCAGGCGGTCCAATCGAGTTGACCTGTCGCGGCGGCGTAGCCCACCATCGGCGGAATCGCCCCCGCTCCTCCTCCAATCACAATATTTTGCACGGTGGCTTTTTTCAACCACAGGCTGTACACTACCACGTAATACGCGATTCCCGCCAGCGAGAGCAATGCGGCGAGGTCGTTCACAAAGCAGGCAAGCAGGTAGTAACTCGCCAAAGACATGCCCAACCCGAACGCCAACCCTTCCGCCGAGGTCAACCGCCCATCCGCAAGGGGACGCTTGGCGGTGCGTTGCATGTTCTTATCCAGTTCACGATCAATATACTGGTTCAATGCGCTGGAGCCGCCTGCCGCCAACGCTCCGCCCAGCAATGTCCACCCGGTGAGCGAAAAGGACGGGATTTCCTGCATCCCAATCACCAATCCGCCATAGGTTGTGATCAACAGCAAACCAACGATTAACGGCTTCATCAACGCGAACAAGTCTTTTGCCCGTTGGCGTCGATTCACCATTGGCAGAGCAGCCTCGCGCTCGATCATGGTTCCCGAAGCGTAGACCAACAGGATGAGCGAAATCCATAACGCGATGGTGGTTAACGTGTGAAGAATGAACAAATGCCGCGCTTCCGATTGCGAAACCAGCGCCGCCCCAACCAGCGCCTGCCCGAAGAACATCACGCCTAGAATGGTCGTCAATGGCAGGATCAAACGATTTTCCCGTTGCTCCCGCCAGGCTTTCCGAAACACAAGAAGCATCAACACTGACGCGACACCGACAAGCGAAAGATGCGCGAGTTTCAACCAACCCAGCGACGCGGTTGGGATGCAAACGGGCCACCCCTGGCAAAATTGAGTCGCGCCGGAAAGTGTGACGACCCGTCCGGCCACGGTCAAAGCAAGCACCGAGACGAACAGCACGGCAACATAACGAGCAAACGAGGAGCGAAGAGAATAGTTCATGAAGCATCCTGTTTCTTTAAAAAATAAGGGTAACCGAAAAACAATAGCGCGGCAAAGGTGAACCATTGCAAAGCATACCCAAAATGCGAGCCTTCTGTCAAATCCAAATCAGGCTGAGCGGGCGCGATCGGCGGTGTTGAATCAAGCGGATCGAATTTCGGTTGGATATACACCGGGAGAATCGGATACGGCAGTTGACCGGCAACCGCCGCAATATCGAGATTATTCCAGAATTCGAGCCGACTCCCCGCCTCGGGCAACGCATCGTCCACGCCGCCGAAGGCTGGTTTGCCCGTCCCAAGGCGGATTCGCCCTTCGAGCGCGACGTCACCGGGTTCATCGTACTTCCGCCAATCTTGCGGTGCGTTGTTCCCCTCGGCGGGAATCCAGCCGCGATCAACGAGGACAGCCGTCCCTGCGAAAAGCCGGCGTTGAGTTCCGTCGAAACGAAGCGGCGTCACCAAATGGTATCCGACCTGGTCTTGAAAATACTGGTTGCGCACAACGATCTGGTTCGAAAAATCATACTCGCCGATAACTTTTACCGCGCGATACTCCATCCCAGAAATCGAATCGGGGATGCCTGAATTCAGATCCAATTCGGGCATGGCTTGAACTTCTAAATAATGCGCATTGAAGGCGCGCCTCCCTTCGAGGCGATCCAATTGCCAGACGCCCAATCGAACGAGGACGAGCGTCGCCGCAAAAACCAGCAAGGTCAACAGCCGCCAACGGCGGCTGAACATGTTACGCAGGAGCATGCTCTTTTTTCACAGGCAACACAAGGCTGTACAGTGCGATCAAAACTGCCAGTGGAATACCTGTCCCCAATATCCCGACCAGGTGCGTCGCCAACGTGAGCGGGTCACGGACTTCAAAGCCAATCGTACTCGCCGATTGGAACGTGCATTCGTAAGTCAGGCTTTCTTTCTGGTTGAAGGATAAGCGCGCCGAGGCGTTCGCCGGGATCCAAAAGGGACCGAGTTTATGGTCTACGATGTCCTCGTTGTTTACGATCAGCGTATCGCCAACGACGAAGGTCATGGATTGCGGGATGGAGGGCGGTTGTTCGCCGCGCGCCACGTGTTCGGATGTTCCGATGGGAATGGTCAGTATAATCTCCCGCGGGGCGCGGGTTGCCTGACCCAGAAACACAACCGGTATCTCGGTGAGTGCAAGCCCGACAAGCAAGCCGAGCAAGACCGATATAGCGATCCTTTTCAGGTAGATCTTTCTAATTTCCATTGTGTTCCCTTCAAAATCAATTTAAGATCATGGACAATATCTTCCACCGGCATGTCAAAAGGAAAAGAGACGCGCATACTGCCATTTTGGTCAATGAGCGTGACGCGCGCCGTATGGTTGACGAGGTACCCCGCCGCCGATTCGCCGTTCACGATTTCCCGGTACACGCCGTAGTCCTGCCAGATCGGTGAAAGTTCTTCCTCGCTCCCACTCAACCCGATGAATTCCGTATTGAAATGATTCACATACTCCTGCACGTGTTCGGGAGTGTCGCGCGCCGGATCCACGGTGACAAACAACACCTTGACTCGGCTTGCCTCGGCAGGTTTAAGGGCTTCGAGAGCCAGCCTGAGTTCCGCCAGCGTTGTCGGGCAAATATCGGGGCATGCCGTATACCCAAAAAACAACAGAACCACTGACCCTCGTTCTTCGCTTAAGTGGAACGCAGTTCCATCCGCGCGTGTCAGCGTAAAATCCGCCGCTTCAGGATAAGGTTCGGCAAAGTACGTTCCGCGAAATTCGTCAGCGGCAGAAAACAAAAATACAACCAGCGTTGTTATGCCGAGGAATAGCACAATGACAAGCCCCAAAATCAACGGTTTTTGTTTCACTTTTTCACTCCAATTCTTTCATGAAAAACGGGGCGACCCTGTTCTGGCCGCCCCGAATCTTTTTAATTATGAAACCGCTTGAACCGGCGACTTCACACGTCAGATTGCCGTGCCGATCAGGTAC
>CAYPCK010000190.1:0-5382 GCA_964409185.1 uncultured Anaerolinea sp.
AAAGAGACGTGTTCGTTGCGGATACGGCAGAGGATTTTGCGAGACGCGCGGCAGATCTGCTGGAGAACACCGCCATGCAGGAGAAACTTTCCTCGAACGGAAGAAAACTTGCAGAGACAAAATACGACTGGCAGGTGGTACTTTCTGCCATGAAAAAAATATACGAACAGTGAAATGAAATCCGTAACGAATAATAAATTTTTAACGCGAGTAATCGAACAACCCCTGCCGTTCCTTTTGATTATGGCGGTTCTGCTTCGCGTTGCGGTGGCGTTTGCCATGGGCGATACCGTGGTGGAACTGCCCGGCATCTTCGACCAGGTTTCGTATCACACCCTTGCTTTGCGGGTCATCGGCGGGCATGGGTTTTCCTTTGGGGAACTGTGGTGGCCCATCACGCCAGCCGATGCGCCCACCGCGCATTGGAGTTTTCTCTACACCCTGTATCTTTCGCTGGTCTACCTGCTGTTCGGTCCCCACCCGCTCGTTGCCAGGATTTTACAGGCGGTCATCGTCGGAGTCTTGCACCCGTACATCACCTTCCGCATCGGCGAAAAACTTTTTTCCAAAACCGTCGGGTTGGTCGCGGCGGGCATCGCCGCTGTGTACGTCTATTTTTTCTACTACGGCGCGGCGCTGATGACCGAGCCGTTTTACATCACCGCCATCCTGTTCAGCCTGTATTTTGGAATCCGTTTGTCTGAAAATGTCGAGCGCCGACTCGACCTCAATCTTGGGGTTGCGCTCGGACTTTCGCTCGGAGTTACCGTGCTGCTCCGGCAAGTCTTCCTGCTCTTTCTGCCGTTCCTGTTTCTTTGGATCTGGAGTGTCCGCATCCGGCGCAAGGTTGAATTGCCCCTGCTCCCCAGCCTGACCGCCATTGTGCTGATGGCTTCTTTCATCCTGCCGGTTTCGTTGTACAACCAAGTCCGCTTCGACAGGTTCGTCCTGCTGAACACCAATTCCGGCTATGCCTTCTTCTGGGGCAACCATCCCGGCTATGGCACCCAGTTCATCCCCATCCTCCCGACCGCCACCTACCGGGAAATGATTCCCGCAGAGGTCCGTCACCTCGATGAAGCCGCCCTCGACCAGGAACTGCTCAAGCGCGGGCTTCAATTCGTCGCCGACGACCCCGGGCGATACGTGTTGTTATCGCTGAGCCGCATTCCGCCGTATTTCATGTTTTGGTATTCCTCCAAATCGTCCACGCTGAGCAACATTTCGCGCATCGGCAGTTTTGGGTTGTTCCTGCCGTTCATGTTGTATGGATTATGGCTGAGTGTCAAGCAGAACGCGGCAGAAAAAGGGAATCGCTTCCTCCACCTGCTGTTCTCACCGCAGGGACTCCTGATGCTCTTCGCCGTTGTCTACTCCGGCGTGCACATCCTCACGTGGACGTTGATCCGCTACCGCTTGCCGGTGGATGCCGTCTTGATCCCGTTTGCCGGGCTGGCGTTGGTGTCGCTTGCCCAGCGTGTATTGAAAACCCGGCCTCATCTATTCCGCCAATTGCAGAGGGAACCATGAAGATCATTTCCGTCGTCGGCGCGCGCCCTGAATTCATTCAGGCAACGCCGGTGAGCCGCGCGCTCCGCAAACATCACCAGGAAATCCTTGTCCACACCGGTCAGCACTACGACTATAAAATGTCGCAGACCTTCTTCGACGAACTCGGCATCCCCGCGCCGGACCACAATCTCGAGGTGGGTTCCGGCTCGCACGCCGGGCAGACAGCCGAAATTTTGGTCCGATTCGAGGAGATCGTCCTCCGGGAAAAGCCGGACCTCGTCATCGTGCGCGGCGACACCAATTCCACGCTGGCGGGCGCGCTCGCGGCGAGCAAACTGCACATCCCAACCGTGCACATCGAGGCGGGCGAGCGCAGTTTCGACCGGCGCATGCCTGAAGAGATCAATCGCCTTGTTGCCGATCAACTGTCGTCCGCATATTTTTGCGTGAGCCAGACCGCTGTGCGCCAACTTGCCGACGAAGGCATCACGCGCAACGTATTTTGGGTGGGAGATGTGATGCTGGACGCGAACCTCGCCAACCGCCCGCTCGCGCGGGAAAAGTCCGCGGTTCTTTCCACCCTTCGGCTTGACCCCGCTTCGTACAGCCTTGTCACCGTTCACCGCGCCGCCAACACCGACGACCCCGCGCGGTTGACCAACATCGTCCGCGCATTGAGCCGGGTCGGCGAGACGGTGATCTTCCCCGTTCATCCCCGCACGCGCGGCGCGCTCGCAAAACTCGACGTGCAATTTGGTGACAATGTCCGTCTGATCGAGCCGGTCGGGTATTATGACATGATGATGCTGGAGGAAAATGCCCGCCTGATCGCCACCGACTCGGGCGGCGTGCAACGCGAGGCATACTTCATGCAAAAGCCCTGCCTCACCCTGCGCGACGAAACCGAATGGACGGAAACCGTCACGGCTGGCTGGAACAAACTCGTCGGCGTGGATGTGGATATGATCGTCCATGAATGGGCATCGTTTGCGCCGCCGTCTGCCCAACCGCCGATCTTTGGCGATGGCAAGGCAGGCGAAAAGATCGCAGAGATCCTCGGGCAAATCCATCTTGCCGTTCACGAAGAACGCGTGATCGCGTAGTAGCTATGCTCCCGCAGGGTTTGCGACCCTGCGTTCTACCTGAAATCAAGGTAATTGCGCATCGTCCTCTTTTGAGTAAACCGCCATAGAGCAGAAAGATACAATTTGGAGTCATGAATCAAACATCACAGCAGCACATCGGCATCATCGGCGGCGGCATCATGGGGATCAGCCTCGGCTATTTTCTCTCGCGCCGCGGGATCAAAGTAACCATTTACGAAGCCTCGCCCGTGTTGGGCGGGTTGGCGGGTCCCATCACGTTGGGCGACGGCACACAGGTGGACCGGTTCTATCACGCCATTCTGTCCAGCGATCGTTTTCTCGGCGGCTTGTGCAAAGAATTGGGAATCGAAGACCAACTGCGATTCAAGGAAACTCGAACCGGTTTTTATTACCAAGGCAAGATTCACCCGATGAACAACATCATCGAGTTTTTGAAGTTCCCGCCCCTTGGCTGGATTGACCGCTTCCGCCTCGGGTTGACCGTGCTCGCCGCGAAGTTCATCAAGGATTGGCGCAGTCTCGAATCGATCAGCGTGCAGGATTGGTTGTTGAAATGGAGCGGCAAAGGGACGTATCATAACATCTGGCGACCCATGCTCAAAGCCAAATTCGACGGCGGGTTCGATAACACGCCCGCCACCTACATGTGGTCGCGGCTGGTGCGCATGAAGTCCACGCGCGAAGGGGCGAACCAGAAAGAGATGGCGGGTCACCTGATCGGCGGGTACATCACGCTCATCAAGGCAATGACCGGGAAGATCCTTGCCGCCGGCGGCGAAGTTCACTTGAAGACCGCCGTCAGCGAGATCGTCATCGAAAACGGCAGGGCAACCGGCATTCGGCTGGCAAACGGAGACGTTGTAAAATTCGACAAGATCGTCTGCACGTTGCAGACCCCGGTCTTCCAGAGATTGATCCCCGGCGCCGACCAAAAATATCACGACTTTCTCAACCGTACCGAATACCTCGGCATTCTCGCGCCACTGCTCGTGCTTGATAGAGAGTTAACCGGGAACTGGACGTTGAACATCACCGACGACCGCTTCCCGTTCACCGGCGTGATCGAGACCACTGCCTACATTGATCCGAAGTATGCCGGCGGTTATCACCTTGTGTACCTGCCGAAATACACGGCGCCCGGCAGCGACTGGCAAAAGAAAACGGATGAGGAACTCAAAGCCATCTGGCTGGAAAATTTACAAGAGATGCTCCCCTCCTTCGACCCAGCCTCGGTGAGGTATTTCCTCATCCACCGGGAGCGGTACGTGGAACCGTTGCACAAACTCAACGAGACCGATTCCATTCCCGGGATCAAAACCCCGGTGGAAAACCTGTTCCTTGCCACCACCGCCCAAATTTACCCCGCGCTCACCAACGGCGAATCAGTTTCGCGTCACGCGAGTGAAGCGGCGGATATTGTTTTAGGAGTGAATGCATGAATTCAAAAACGATCGTAATCGTTTCGGGTCTGCCGCGTTCGGGCACGTCCATGATGATGAAGATGCTCGAAGCGGGCGGGCTGGCGATCCTCACGGACAACCTGCGCGAGGCGGATGCCAACAACCCGAAAGGGTATTACGAGTTCGAGCGCGTGAAAAACATGAAGGACGGCGACCTCGCCTGGATGCCGGATGCCGTGGGCAAGGCGGTAAAGATCGTCACC
The DNA here is from genome assembly GCA_964409185.1 of uncultured Anaerolinea sp. GTDB lineage: Bacteria > Chloroflexota > Anaerolineae > Anaerolineales > Villigracilaceae > Defluviilinea. Next base: position 4,282 of record CAYPCK010000190.1, read on the forward strand.
GGCTTGATCACCTTCCTGCCGCCCGATTACACCTACAAGGTGATCTTCATGCGCCGCGACCTCAACGAGATTCTCTCATCGCAGAAGAAAATGCTCGGTCGCCTCGGCAAGGGAGATGACAACATCCCCGACGACAAGATGGCGAAAACCTACGAGGAACACCTCAAGCAGGTGAAGGGCTGGCTCGTCCGCCAGCCGAATGTCGAAGTGCTATACGTGGATTACAACGCCATGGTCAACGACCCGACGGAATCCCTGCAAAAGGTCAATGCCTTGCTCGGCGGCGGCATGGATGTAAAAGCAATGGCGTCGGTGGTGGACCAGGAACTCTACCGCGAACGCAAACAAGCGCTTGCCTGAAAATAGAAAGGATACCCAATGAACTCACCGTTTCGATTCACCCGATTGCTCACCCTGATGGGAATTTCCGATCCGGTCAACGGGCGAGGCTACCTCGGACCCGAAACCCTGATGCCCATCGCCTCGGTGCTCGCCGCGATTGCAGGTTTTTTCCTCATGTTCTGGCGGCTGATCGTCAAATTCTTTAAAGGGCTTTATCGCAAAGTCCGCGGCATCCCTGAAGAACTTCCTCCGGATATGGAAATGGAAGAAGCCGTCGAAGAAAAACAGGAACAATAAATTTTCTTCGATGAAAAAAGTCATTGTGATCGGGCTGGATGGATTCGAGCCGAAGCTTGCCGAATCCATGATGGCTCGCGGTGAACTTCCCAACCTGATCCGACTGCGCGAGCAGGGCGGCTATTCGCGACTCAAAACAACCGCCTCCGCCCAGACGCCCGTGGCTTGGTCCACCTTCTCGACCGGTACCAACCCCGGCGGGCATGGCATTTTCGATTTCCTCACCCGCGATACCAAGACCTACCTGCCGCTGATGGCGTTGAGTCGTTATGAGCAGAAGAACGCGTTCGTCCTGCCGAAGGTCGTCAACATGCGGCGTGGAACTCCGTTCTGGGACCTGCTCTCAGCAAGGGATATCGAGTCGACCATCCTGCGCATCCCATGCGCCTACCCGCCGGATCAAGTGAAGGGACGGATGCTCTCGGGCGTCGGCGTCCCCGACCTGCGCGGCGGATTCGGCAC
>CAYPCK010000191.1:0-2938 GCA_964409185.1 uncultured Anaerolinea sp.
TCCCATTGCCGCTTCAGGGGCTTCACCGCCTTTTCAATCGCTTCGTACAGCAAGGGGAGGCTTGCCTCTTCATTGTAGACGGGGATCACCAGGGAGAGATTCATGAACGTCTCCTAAACAGGTACAGAACATCTTCGCATTGAGTCAGGTTCTGCATATCGAACGTCACCGCTTCGTAGCGGTCGTCGTTCTCGAAATCACCCAATTCGATATTGGGATAGTCTTTCCAAATAATAAAGTAATCGGCAGATTCGCGCCACCGCAAATCCATTTCATCGTTGAACAAGCCGAAGCGAAGCAGCCGGTCGGGATCTCCCGCCTGAACACGACCGGCTCCCGCAGTGATCTGCGGAGGAAAAACGCGAACGTCTTTCAGATACAGCATCAGGGCAAGATGCCGGCCGCTCCCTTTCCAGTAGACTAAACTATCTGGAGGTATCGCATCAGCAAGGGCATTGCCTGCCTGCTCGTAATAAGAAAGAAAGTTCGTGGAGCATGGGGTGGAATAGGATCCGGCATTTGCCGCAGGGGGGAGAATCGCGCCCACGATGAGAAACAAGTTGAGCGCCGCAACTGAAGCGTTCCCCGCTGTCCAATTGGTTATGTTGGCGAACCGTCGAACCATCCAGAGAATCACCAATAGAATGAGACCTGCGAGAACGCCTATGATTGCCGCCCCCACGCGCTTTTGAATATCAAGAGGCAGGTTGAAAATGTACGTGAACACATCGCCCAGCGATGCCCACGCAAATTCACCTTCGCTGTTCACGCGCGGGAATCGAATTGCCGCCAGCGACCAGTCGCCTGTCCGATGAAAATAATAGGAACCCAATCCCGCCGCAAAAGAGACCAACGAAACGAGAAGGATCACACGGCGAAACATCGAATCGGAGACCCCGTTCGAGAAGACAGTCACGAGAAACAGCAATCCCGCTACGGTGTAAAACATCTGATATGGTGAAAAACACTGAACGCAAAATTGATTGAATAAAGACCCCCATGCGTGCATGAGGAAAAGTAAAAGAAACGACAACCCCAAGAATACTGCGGTCTTGAATTGACTTGGTCTCTTCCAATTCGGTTTGGACGGAAACAGGATCAGCGCGCCTGCAAACCCGCACAATATGAAAAAGTGATGCTGGATACCGATGGCAACAGACTGGATGCGGCTTAAGTTTTCGATCGTAAATGTATCGTACCCGAACAACGCAAAGGAGCGGAAATCATCCAGGAACGGCGTCAACGATTCAGGGAGCCACGGCGACCACAATTGCAAAATGTTGGGCCAGTAGACGGCATGAATGATAATGAATAGAGCCGCGCTGGAAACCAGAGACCATATCCCTGCCTGCTTTCCGTGCTGCCAAAAAATATACAAGACAAGCAGGGGGAGAAAAACGATCATGTTCTGCCGCGTCATCACCATCGCCGCAGACAGCAACGAGCCAAGGATCAACTGCCACAAGACACGGTATTCGCCCAATGTGCAGACGAAAACCCATGTGAGCATACACGCCACAAGTCCCTGCGACAACGCCTGGCTATAAATTGACGTGTTTGCGTCAGACAGAGCAAAGACCCATATCGCGACAGCCGCCCACGTTTTTCCTCCCAGCCGATGCGTTACGATCCACAGCCCTGTCAACATGAAAAGACTGACGGCAAGCGCAAAGTAGCGCGCCTCGCGCAGGCCTGCGCCAAACCAGTGTTGAATATGCCCGGGGATCAGAAATGCAAGCGGCGCCTTGTTCGTCCAATATCCGTAATCTTCAAAGGGAGCGAATTCACCGCGGGCAAAAACAAGGCCCTTGTAAAGATATGCCCCTTCATCGCCAATGGACAGGGAGGAGTGAGCAAAGTATAACGATCGCGCCGCATAGAGAAGCACACCGATCAAGGCGACGATCTCGATGAGGCGTGGAATCCTTTGTTCGGACTTCATCGCAAACTATTTGCCGTTCAAGCGCGCGAGATCCGCATCCACCATCATGGTGACCAACTCTTTGAAACTCACCGACGGTTCCCAGCCCAGCACGGAACGCGATTTCGACGGGTCGGCGATCAGCAGGTCCACTTCGGCGGGACGATAAAAGCGTTCATCTTGAACAACATATTCTTTGTAATCCAAATCAACATGACTAAAAGCAATCTCGCAAAATTCACGCACGGAATGATCCTCGCCCATGCCGATCACAAAATTATCAGGCTGATCCTGTTGCAACATGCGCCACATGGCTTCGACATAATCGCCCGCAAAGCCCCAGTCGCGTTGGGCTTCGAGGTTGCCGAGGCGGAGTTCCTTCGCCAGCCCGAGTTTGATGCGGGCGACGCCGTCCGCGATCTTGCGCGTGACGAACTCCACACCGCGGCGCGGACTCTCGTGATTGAACAAAATTCCCGACACGGCGAACATATCGTACGACTCGCGGTAATTGACCGTGATCCAATGCCCGTACACCTTCGCCACCCCATACGGACTGCGCGGATAGAACGGCGTCGTTTCGCGCTGAGGAACCTCGACCACTTTGCCGAACATTTCGCTCGACGACGCTTGATAAAACCGAATCTTCGGGTTGATGAAACGGATCGCCTCCAGCATGCGCGTGACGCCGATGGCGGTGATATCGCCCGTCAGCGCGGGCTGGTTCCACGAGGTCGGCACGAAGGACTGCGCCGCGAGGTTGTACACTTCGGTCGGTTTGTATTCCTCGAGGAAAGAGAGCAGCGATCCCTGATCGTGCAAGTCGCCTTGAATGACGGTGATATTGTCCAATAAATGATTGATGCGTTCGTTGGTCACAGTGCTGGAACGGCGCGCCACGCCGACTACGCGGTAGCCTTTCGACAACAACAACTCCGCGAGATACGATCCGTCTTGACCTGTGATGCCTGTGATAAGAGCGGTGGGCATTGATTCTCCTGCATTCAAAATTCAGCG
>CAYPCK010000191.1:3038-5372 GCA_964409185.1 uncultured Anaerolinea sp.
CGCGCATTTTATCCCGCCACCAGCCGCCGCCAAGGATCGCCCCCCACAGCCCGGCGATCAACGCGACCATCACTGCGAACGGCAACTGCCCGCCCACATAAAAATATCGGCTTACATACCATTGCCCAAAAATCAAAACAAAAATCAATTCGCATGCGACGACGCGCGTAAACCACGCGTTGCGCGTCTCGCGCCACCAGACCCAGACATAGCCCGCCACCAACGCCTGCCACATGAACATGATTGTCCGATAGCGGGGATTGTCCCACTGGTCGCCGCCGCCGCGCAGGGCGGCGAGCAGGATCCACGTCCAGGCAAGAAGCGCAAGCCAGACGAAGAGAGTCCGCTTCGCTCCGGGATTTTGGCTTGCTCCGGCTACCGTCGAAAGAATCAACAACGGAAGCAGGGCATACCATCCGAGCGCGCGCAACACGTAGATAACCTTCCAAATGGGAATCGTCGGCACGACCAGCGCCGCGGGAAGGACAGGTTGAAGGATTCCGTACGTCGCGACAAATGGCAAACGCAACCCCTCGGGCATTTCATCGAACAATTTTTGCACCCAGCCCGATTCGCGTTCGATCTGGTAGACATTCCATTTGACGGAGAGTTGAATCCAATCGTTGAGCACAGACATGGGCGAGGACGTGTCAAAGACGCCTTTGCGATTGAGCGACGAAGACAGCGCGAACAAACCGATCAAGAACACGATGGCGAAGATGAAGATTGACCTCCACGAAATGGTTGCGCGTTCGTTTGACAAGAATATCCATCCTGCAAAGATGATAAGCGTAAAAACCGCAACTGCTGGCGAAAGAAGCAACATGCCAAATAAACTAAACCCGATTGCAACCGCAGGTCGAGTAGCCCCGCGATGCTTGTCGCGGGACGTATCGAGACCAGAGCCGCGCCATTCTACAAACCCCCAACACGCGATCGCGGACAGGGTCATCAGATACGGTTCGCGCATGGCAGACCCGCCCAACAAAACAGATTCGGGATAAAGCGCGAAGATCCATGCGGATGCCCACGCGGCTTTTTCACCGAAGACTTGACTCGTTGCCTTCCAAAAAAATGGAATCCCCAACGCGGCAACGAACGCAGTGAACAGGATCATCATCAACGGGCGGTGCGCGTCGGGCGAAAGATAACGATAGACGAATGCGCTCAGGGCAAGCAAACCGCCATACTGGTCGGAGGAATATTCCCGGCTGAACGCATCCCCGATCGGCGTGCCCGAATTTGCCAACCTCCACGCCTGCACGTCGCGCCGGTGCGCATCGGTATAGGTGTAGCCCGCCATACCGTCTTTGGAATCTGGATAGCCATAAACGGGAAGTAATTCATACGCGGCAACACCGCCCGCCAACCGCAGAGCGAAGGCGAGCGCGACGATCCAGGTCAACGTAGGGGCACAGTCCTCGCGCCCTGAATCGCGACCCGCCCAGCGCGTGGATGAAACAAGCAACAGGAATGAAAGTACGGAAAGGAAAGAGAATCCCAACCAGCCCCCGCCCTGAAGCCACGACAAAACTGCCCCCGAAACGAGGGCAGTGGGAAAGATCCAAAAAACATCCTGCTTTGTGAAATTCATTGGAACAATTCTACCCCAATCCCCTACAACCCCATCGGCTTCATCCCCAACAACCGGCGATGTGTCGCGCGCATGCACGCGTTCATCACAACCTTCAACCCCGCCTCGCGCGCCTTCTGCGCCGCCGACTCGTTGCTGATACCTTCCTGCATCCACACCACTTTTGCGCCGATCTTGATGGCCGAGTCGACCACCGGCGGCACATCCTCCGATTTGCGGAAGACCTGCACCACATCCACCGCTTCGGGAATCGACTCGAGATCAGGATACGCCTTCTCGCCGAGGATCTCCGTCGCCGTCGGGTTGACCGGGATAATTCGATATCCCTGGTCCTTCAAATACGAGACGATCCAGTAACTTTCCTTTTCCATATTCGATGACAACCCAAAACTTGCGATCGTCTTCGCGGTTTTGAGAATGTCCCACATTTCGTTATCGTTGTTCATGGTTTCTCCTCGTGTCTTGTGTCATTGCGAGGCGTCGAAGACGGCCTGGCAATCTTGGATATCCTTCAAGCGCATACTCGTCTGCAACTGGAGATATTGTCTCATTACGAGATTGCCACGACCCCGCCTGGTTACGATACGCGCTTTGCGCTACTCAACCGCCAGCGGGGACTCGCAATGACACATGATCATTTGGCTGATTTCACCGGCAGCACCGCCTTGAAGACCGTCTCGCCCGGCTTCGACCTCACCAGCAACTGTCCGCGATGTTTATTCGCAATAATATCATGCGAA